>CAYOHF010000108.1:0-11877 GCA_964403695.1 uncultured Woeseiaceae bacterium
CAGCAAATCGTACAAGAATCGAGGTAACCAGATCTTGCGGGTCATCAGGTTTCCCGCACGATGCGATACTTCCTGTGTCGCGGTCAGATTCAGGTGCTGTGGGTCAGCTTTGGATAGCATTAAATCTAGTCTTGCCGGGAATGTCGTGGATGCTGAAACAATAACCGATCGGTCGGCAGAAGACCGTGATTGTGCTCACAATTACGCGCACAAATGTGTAGCTTTAATTACCCGGCTTAACGTTTAGGGCGCTCTTCATACCTGAATTCTGTTTCGCCAATTTTGACGATGTCGCCGCTACTCAGGAATTTTTCCGACACCCGTTTGTCGTTGACAAAAACGCCGTTCTTGCTACCCCAGTCAATGAGGCGAGTCTGACCTTTGTCTGTCGCAATGACCGCGTGCCGCCGGCTTGTGTAGCGTACGTTGAGTTGAATATCATTGTTCGCTGTACGGCCGATGGTCAGCCTGTCCTTAAATAGCGGGAAGCGTAGTTCGCGACCACCAGCATCATCACCGCCAGCATTGCCAACCAGCATTCGTGCAACCCTGGCACGTCCGTTGCCAGCGCCGTCATCGACCCTATCTGATCGTGAACCCTCAATCTTGTGCAACGTGTTTTCGGTGGTATTGCTGCTGATGTCGGCCTGGTTCAGGTTTCCTAATTCGCTCATCAACGCTGCGATCGCCTTATCTTTGCTGCGCATCTTGCGCTCGTAGTCATCGGCTTCCTGACGAGCCTGACCGAGGCGCAGCATAAGTTGCTGCACACTTTGCTCGTTTTCGATTTCTTTTTCACCCAGCTGCGACTCAAGCGCCTGCCTGAATTCCCGATTATCAGTCAAATCTGACGCGAGCTGCTCATTCATGCTCTCCTGACTTGAAATGGTTTCCTGCGCAGAGCCAAGTTCAAAGCGGATTTTCCGGGTTTCTTCGGCAAACTGTTCCTTAAGATCGATTATTGTTTTGGCCAATTCCTGGCTTACGCGTAACTCTCTCTCCAACTGCTCGCCCAAATCACGAGTTTGACCGCGGGTTTCCGCCAGCGCCGCCTCCAGTCTGCGTTGCATTCCGATTGCATCTTTCGTTGTTGATGTTTGATCCTGCAACTGCAGTCGTAACGAATCTGCATATTTCTCCGTACGGGCAATTTGTTCTTGTACGTCGCGGATTTCGTGGGCATTACTTGCCAGCAGACCCGATTGCTCGGTGATCTGGTGGCGAAAAAATTCGAGTTCCTTGTCTGCGTCATCGTGCTGTTGCCCGGCTTCATTCAGCAGGTGCTTTTCTCTACCCGTCATTTCCGACAACGTGCGTTGCAACAACTCAATTGTGCTGGTTTTTTCCTGCAGATTGCGCTCGGCATCCTTAAGCTGATTTCGGGTTACCCTGAACTCATCACTAATATTTGCAGCGATCTCCTCGCGGGCTTTGAGTTCGCGGTCCAGTCCGTTCCATTTGGCGCGAAGTTGCTCTACTTCGAATTGGAGTTCATTGATAGTTTCAACGCGATCCTTAAGCACCGACTTAAGGGCTGCCGCAGACTCATCATCCGGGATGTGCCCATTAGCGAATTGATCGACATCGAAGGTTTTTGCATCTGCCTCCAGTTCCGCACTGTTATTACGAGCGGCACGGCCGAGATGCCCGGCAACCGCGAGTGTTGCGGTGGGCTCGTCATCCGGCGGGGAGACTAATACTTTGATCTTATTATTATCATTAGTCATGACCGAATATTAGCATGCGAATTCTCTTATATTCAGAAAAACCAACACTAATTCATGTGATTAGGTTAAATAGGACAACTATTTTCTACCTGAAGAAACTAATCGCAAGCGACTGTCCGGCTATCGGCCCAGCGTCGCAACAATTCGATTTTCTCCGCCATGACAACCGATAAAGGTTTTGTGCGTTGTATTTCGGCAAGCAAATGTTCGGTTGACAACTCGCATTTCTGAGCATGTGCCGCATACAAGGCAGAGACTATTGCCTGCTCGAGTTCTGCTCCGGAAAATCCGTTAGCTGCTGCAGCGACTTTTTCGAGGTCGAAACGATCTGGTGGCTGGCTGCGATTTTTAAGATGTATCTCAAGAATCAATTTGCGAATCTCCTCGTTTGGTAAGTCGACAAAAAATATCTCGTCAAACCTGCCTTTGCGAATCAACTCCGGCGGCAGTGCGGAGATGTCATTGGCGGTTGCCACTACAAATACCTGGCTGTTTTTTTCAGCCATCCAGGTGAGGAAGGTTCCAAGGACACGTTGTGTGGTGCCGGTTTCACCACCCCTGCCGGCCAGTCCTTTTTCGATCTCATCAAGCCATAGTACGCACGGCGCCATAACGTCAGTCGTCTTCAGCGACTCGCGCAGGTTTCGTTCGGTTTCGCCGTGATACTTGTTGTACAAATTCGCGAAGTCCAGCCGCAGCAATGGCATGCCAAATATTCCGGCTGTTGCTTTTGCCGCTACGCTTTTTCCGCAGCCCTGTACGCCAATCAATAAGATGCCTTTTGGCGTATCCAGATGCACGGCATCGGCGTTTTCCAGAAACGCAGGTTTACGCAACTTCAACCAGGATTTGAGTTTACGCAGGCCGCCGAGATCAGCAAATCCTGCAGTTTCGTACTCGAATTGCAATATGCCGCCGCGGTTCAGCAACTCATACTTGGCTTGCATGACACCTGGCAGGTCACTTTTCGATATTGCGCCGTCATGATAAATCGCATTGCGCGCCAACTGTTCTGTATTGCGGACTGTCAGTCCGGCAAGATTTCGTATGAGAAGACCGTATGCTTTGGGATCTACTTCGACTCTCGATCCAGGATTTTCGGCAACGTATTCGTCGGCAACCCGTTTGACGATGCGCTTGCGTTCCGTCTCAGTTGGTAGTGCCATATCAAACCTGGCACAAAAATTTTCCAGTTCGGTTGGTATGTCCAGCTGGTGACTAATAAAGATCAGCTGCCTGTTAATGTCTTTAAACCTGATGCAGATATCCTTAAGCAGCCTGATGTTGATCGGATCACTCAGATACGGATGAAAATCGAGCAGAACGTAGATTCCCGGTTTAGTCACGGCACGGATATGTCGCAGAGCCTCTGTAGGTTCTGAATTGTGTAGTTGTGGTTCGAGCTGGATATCCAGGCGTTGCAGCCCGTCAGTCACGGTCCAGCGAAACAGCGGCAGATACTCGTTTCGTGCGCTTGCCATGGTGATTGATTTCAACAGATCGAGCATGCGCGACTCATCACGCGTCTCAATCGCGACAATTGGCATGCGAGAGCGCAATATCAGTTCGAGGTCACGCTGTCTGTCCATTTGCGAAGCAGTCCCTGTTAAGGCTGGTGGTTGAAAATATCAGGTGAGATATTGCAGCCCGGAAAATTTTTCGCGCGAAGCGAGGTCGAATCCGAACCGGCGTACTCAGCGGCGATTGTCATGAAACTTTGTATCGTAATGCTGTCCTGCGTCATCACCAGTGCGCGGGTCACATCGTCAAGACTGTTTTTGTTGTTGCTCCGTTTCCTGATTTCAGCATCGATTGCGGCCAATATCGTTACAGCCCTGGCCGTCACTGCGCCACTCGAAGACGCAACGCAGAGGTGCTCAGAATCCTGACCCCACTGCGCCAGTTTTTTCAGCGTCGCGTCGCGTCGCTGATTGCTGATGGTGTCGCTGCGCGCAAGTATCTCCAGACTGTAGTATTCCGCCAGTCCCTCGACTATCCAGTCGGCACCAGGTTCGGCTCTGGCACCCATCGCAAGATGAATTAATTCGTGAAGTAAGGTGCTGGTTGCATTCTCGCTAAGCAACGGCCGAGAGGCATGAATAAACAACGATCGTGGCCCTGAAAGTCCGCCACGCCACATAGGATCATCGGCACCTATTACCGTCAGGCGTTGCGGGAATTCAGGAAACAGGCGCACGATGTCGGGCAGGGTCCATCTCAGCAGCGCAAGAATATCCATTCGGCGCAGCCCGTGACCGACTGGTGCAGCAATGTTAACGCGCACGTCAGCTACTATTTCATTACGGACACCTATGTCGCCCAGCAGTATCCAGCCGGCAGGTCTGTCGAAGTGACGATTCGGATTGTCAATGAGATAGCTGTGATCGCGGCCGAAATATTCGGTTACTGAAGACCAGCCGACAGGCAGGTCAAACTTTAGCGTCGTGACACTGGTTGCTCCGCGCATCGTGCGCGTCGCTGCCTGTGGAATAACGTCTTCGGCTCTGAAAATTGCCCACGTTGTGTCGATGTGTGCATCAAATGCACCGCCGTTTCGCTGATGGTCTATGAGTACGAACCAGCGTAATCGTCCACCGGTGCCGGGCAGCTTCCAGATCAAGCGATCGTTCGCGTGAGAAATATCGCCGTCACCGCTTACGCCGCTGATCATCGCTGCCGGTGCGCGCATATTAAACTCGCGCAGCAATGGGCTCGCTTGTTTTACCGTCATTTCAACAATTGCCCCGCCAGCCGCCGGATCGGGCGCAACCAGGTATTCAATTGAATAGCTCAGATCGGTGTTTTGTCCGCTATTGTCTGATATTGCAGGTTCAGCCGCGCCTGCTGGTTCAACGGGTTCAGCCGGTTCGGCAGCAGGCACACCACATGCCGCCAATAAGAAGCTGGTAGTGATAAGCAGGGCCCAATTTAAGCAACGGCCAGATATAAATCTCATCGGGCTACGTCGCCTGGCCTGAAAACCTGGGATGTGGTTCATTTTTGATACAGTCTTCACAGTGTATTTTTGAGCGATTGTCGACCAGAGCGCAGCATATGTCATCTCTGCCAAGCAGAATGCATCGATTTTCAGGGCCGCGGTTATTCGCGCTGGGCGTCGCCGCAGTGACGCTGTTGAACGCGTGCGGTCATGAACAGGTCCGAAGCGTGCCCGTTTCCGGGAACAGCGCTGCGGTGCCGCACACGGCGTCGACCGAAGGCCGACCAAAGAGCGGAGAGCAGGCCGCCGTCATTGCGGTGCGGCAGATTGGCATACCGTATCGATATGGTGGTTCAACCACACAGGGATTCGATTGCAGTGGTCTCGTGCAATACGCTTATGCGCAAGCAGGCATGCACATTCCGCGCACCACGGCGCAACAGTGGCAGCAATTGCGGCCTGTCGGGAAAGATAAACTGCGGGTCGGGGACCTGCTGTTCTTCAATATCGATGGCAAGATCGCGCACGTTGGGCTGTACCTTGGCAGCCGTCGTTTCGTGCACGCACCGGCAAGTGGGCGTGAGGTATCGATTGCTGAACTGGACTCCGGGTATTACCGACAGGCATTTGTGCGCGGAGGGCGGCCTGATTGACGACGGATCAGACGATCTCGTCAGAGATGATAAACAATTTCAACTGATCCGCCAGTCCCTTGCAGGCCTTGGCCTGGGTACGCGCAATCAGCGGAATGGGTATTACGATAGCGGGCAGAAACGATGTGCCACTGACATCAGCGGTGACAGTGCCAGCATCCTCAAGCCCGGTTAAGTCCCATACTGTTGCGTCGTAATCGGCGTCTTTCTGCCACCATGCGAATCCGAAGCAGCCGCCACCACCCGGTCCGGCCGCACACGACATGCTGCCGCCCCCGGCTACTTTGTCTGTGTCGCCGTCGAGCCAGATGATATATCGCACGCCTTTGTCGCGGATGGTTTCGGCGACGCCAGGTCGCGACATGAGTGCGGGCAACCCTTTGGTCTCGGCGGGCGCTGTTCTCGGCTCAAACCAGGGGAAAAGTGAGTCGACAAACTCGCGGTTGGGGATGACGCGCAGCCCGTCGGAGCCGCGACCGATCGCGTCGCCGATGCAAGCGATAAAGTTGGCTTCCGTCTCATTGCCGAGGTGATAGCTCTTGGCCATGATGACGACGCCTTCACCTTCGGCAATGCCGGTCGATTCCTGGCGAACATTTTCCATGCGCGATGTTACACAGGCGCTTAACGCTGAGCCGACCAGCACGATTGTCGCCAGATGGCGCAATCGGGGAAAATCAGTCGGATTCATCAGCCGGTTCCTCTGTGGCCGTGCTTTGCAGATTTTCATCTACGGGCAATGTAGTGGTCGGAACTGCCGGATCCCGCTGCGCTCGAGCGTCACTTAGTTTGCTGATGCCGGTAGCCTTGTCCATTTGCATGATGATCAACGCGGCAGCATCCCGCATGGCCAAAACAGCAGCCCGCCGCAGCGCATCATCGCCACCAAATGTCGTGGTCTGGCTTTTGCCATAGGCGGCAATCGGCCAGTTAGCAATCTGTACCCCGTCACGGTCGAAAATCTTGATTCGGTAGCGAATCCAGACTGCAAATTCATCGGTTTGACTTTGGTTGGGTACCGAAAATTCGAAAGCATCAATGCTGGGTTCAATCAACGCATCGATCGGCAAATCACTGGCATCGGCGTCGGCGGCAATGACGGAGAAATCGCTGAACATGGAACCGAAAAGTTGTGTAAACAACAACTTGTTCGCTTGTCCGAGATCAATCGTCCATTTCTCTTTGCCAATAACCTGTTCTTCGTGCACGAAGCTATCGAAAACCTCGGGAAAACGGGCGGCGACGGTGATCGGCATCTGATCAATCAATGGCTCGGGAATTGTTGGGTCATGCAACATGACTTTCGATCCGCCACAGCCGCCCATGGTCGCGATCAAAATCGTGACAAAAATCGTTTTGAGCCATCGTGACATCAAATTACCGGGTTCCCAGGTTGGTATTGATGCGAATGCCAGTCCATTAATCAGAGCGATTGCAGGCGCCTTAGTTCCACCAATTACCAGTGAATTTACTGGCTTAGACTTTAGACCGGGTCGCAAGGTAGTGCAACCGAAAGGCCGGCCGCGATGCGAGTAATTTGCAATCCGTATGCTGTGCTTATTGCACTGATAACAAAGCAGTTTTTTGCTCGTGGCTTTTGTTTTCCATAATAATGCTGGCAGCAGGCAATACAGAAGTTGCCTTATGCGCCTCTGTTCCACTCAAGCGGCGGCTCTTCCATTAACGCCGCCTGTTCGCGCAAAGTGAGAATATGCTCATCCCAATAGCGTGGAGAATTAAACCATGGAAACGCGATTTTAAAGGCGGGATCCTCCCAGCGTCGTGCAAGCCATGCAGAGTAATGCATGATTCTTAACGTTCTGAGCGCCTCGATAAGATGTAGTTCGCGTGCGTCGAATTCCCGAAATTCTAAATATCCCTGCAGCAAAGTCGCCAGTTGCGGGGTCTGCTCTTGCCGGTCTCCGGACAAGAACATCCATAAATCCTGAACTGCCGGCCCACTGCGAGCATCATCCAGGTCGACGATATGTACCTGTTCTCCGGCAACCAGGACATTTCCAGGATGGAAATCGCCATGTAAACGCAGCTCCTGAACGTTACCAGCCCGCTCGAAACAGGCCTCAATATTGCGGTACAAGTGCTCGCAAATGCCACAATAGGTTTCGTCGAGCTCGATTGGAATAAACTCATTGTCGAGCAGAAAATCGACAGACTGGTAGCCGAACGATTCAATGTCGAATCGTGGCCGGTGCGCAAATGGCTTGATTTCACCTTGCAGATGAATACGAGCGATCAGCCTGCCGACCTGCCGTTGCAGGGTTTTGTCGTCCAGATCGGGCGCGCGCCCGCCACGACAAGGGCTTACCGATAATCTGAAATGGCCACTTTGATGCAAAGTCTTCCCGTTACAGACCAACGGCGCGACAACCGGAATATCTGCCGCAGCCAATTCGGCACTGAACTCGTGTTCTTCGAGTATCGCTGCATCACTCCAGCGACCGGGACGATAGAATTTGGCGACCACTGGTGGCCCGTCCTCGATACCAAGCTGGTAAACGCGGTTTTCGTAGCTGTTTAGTGCCAGGAAGCGACCATCGCAGTGAAACCCCAGTTCCTCCAACGCGTCAAGAATATCGTCCGGGCGCAGTGCGTTGTAGGCAAGCGTTGATTCGTCTGTTCCGGTCACTGACTCATTCTCATAGCGGTCGCTGGGTGGCCGCGGATTATAAGGTTCGCCAGTCGCTATTGATACGCTCGAGGAGGATGTGAAGATTGTTGCCAGAATGTTGAAAAACTGCGTCTTTGATCGTGATTGACTAACAAAAACAGTAAGATGTGAGATTGGATCTCGCGCTGGCGAGTCGCTTTAGCGAACCCGGCGAAATTGGCTTGTTGGACAATCTGGTGTCATGAAAGGAATGCGGATGCATAGAGTTGCGACACGGCTGAGCGCCCTGGTCCTGACCTTTGGTTGGGTAACAACGGGCAGCGCCGAGGTAACGACAATCGGTCCCTGTGAGCTGAACTACGAGCAATGCCTGAGCAATTGGAAAGTACAACGCCTGGAATTTCTCAAGAGTGAAAACGGCTACCTGAATCTTGCCGGACTCTTCTGGCTCACGGATGGAACGAATACTTTCGGTGGCAGCTCCGCTAACGACATCGTATTTCCTGACAAAGCAGCGGCAACCATTGGTACTTTTGATCTCCGCGACGGCGAGGTGGAAATGACCGCCGATGCTGAAGTTGAAGTGCGCTACAGGGGCAGGCCGATACGTAGCATTGTTATGGCAGCTGGTTCTGTGAAGGAGCCTGTAGTGGTTAGAAGCGGCAGTTTTGCATGGTCCGTTATTAAGCGAGACAATCGCTTTGCCGTGCGACTGCGTGATTTCGACAACCCTGTTTTGCGGAATTTCGCGGATATTGATTATTTTCCGACCAGTAACTCGAACCGTGTTGCCGCCGTTCTACACCCTTACGGGAAGCCACGGGTCATTCGCGTAGATACGGTAATCGAAGGACTCAATTACAATCCCTGGTCACCGGGAATTGTGAAATTCGAGATAGACGGTCAGGCGTTTGAACTGGAGGCTTATGATGCGGGTAGCGAATTATTTTTCGTATTTGGCGACCAGACCAGCGGTAGAGGTACATATCCGGCCGGTCGTTTCCTGTACGCACAAAAGCCGGACGCCGACGGCGTAATCGAGCTCGACTTCAACACGGCACATAGCCCGCCGTGTGCCTATAATGAGTTCGCAACTTGCCCGATCGCATCAGCGCGAAACCGAATGGCAACTCGCATCATGGCTGGTGAGCGTTACGCTCCGGCAAAACATTAACGACAATTCACAAAAACAAAAGCGAAACCAATGAAAACTCACGAAGACGTAACCCAGGAAGTCGACGATTCACCACGCGGTGCTGGAACTGTTGCGTTCTTCGATCTGGATGGCACCATTTTATTTGGTTTCTCGATTGCGTCCATTTTTCGCGAACGTGTCATGAATGGCGGTCTGGCGCCACAGGCCGCATTTCAGCAATTTGTTTCGCTGCTGGCACACCAGGTAAACGGCACGGAATTTCCGCAGTTACTGGATGAAGCAGCGGCAACACTTGCCGGTGTCGAAGAGAAAAAATTTATCAATCTCGGGGAAAGAGTATTCGAGAAACATCTGGCTGGTGACATTTATCCGGAATCTCGTGCACTGATTCGTGCTCATCTCGGCAGGGGGCATACCGTCGTAATTGTGTCGTCCGCAACGAGCTACCAGGTAGCTCCGATCGCGCGGGAACTCAATATCGACCACGTTTTCTGTAATCGATTCGAAGTGGAGGACGGTGTATTCACCGGCAAGGTAGAGCACCCGATTTGCTATGCGCGTGGCAAGCTTGATGTAGCGAAAAAGTTTGTAAAAGACAGGAAGACTGATCTTTCGCACTGCTATTTTTACACGGATGGTTTCGAGGATTTGTCGCTGCTGGAAAAGGTTGGCTTTCCGCGCCCGCTAAATCCTGACCGGAGTCTTGAGGAGGTAGCGAGGCGGCGTGACTGGCCGATCAGAAAGTTCGACAGTCGTGGTTTTCCGGGAGTGCGCGAGTTTGTGAGAACCGGCCTGGTATACGGCGCCTTTTTCTCGGCCGCTTTGCAAATCATCCCGACATGGTTGCTCAATCGGTCAAGAAGGGATGCGGTTAACCTGGCAGTAACGACCTGGGGTGAATTCGGTAGTGCCCTGGCGGGAATCGATATTCGAATAAAAGGTGAACATCATCTTTGGGAACAAAGGCCGGCTGTTTTTCTTTTTAATCATCAGAGCGCGATTGACGTATTGATTATCGCGAAACTTCTGCGGCGGGATTTCACGGCAATAGCCAAGCAGGAAATTGCGCGCAATCCCCTGGTTGGTCCGGTCTTTCGGGTCGCGGATACTATTTTTGTTGATCGCAGGAACCAGGAAAAAGCAATTGAGGCGCTAAAACCGGTGGTCAATACGCTGCGTGGTGGATTGTCAGTTGCTATTGCGCCGGAGGGTACGCGCAGCAGTGGTGACCGGCTCGGAATATTCAAGAAAGGGCCATTTCATATTGCCATGCAAGCCGGAGTGCCTATGGTGCCGATCGTTATTCACAACGCGACTGACGTGCTACCGAAGGGTGGTTTTTTCATTCGGCCATCGGTCGTGCATGTAGATGTACTTGCACCGGTTTCTACCGATGGCTGGTCAGCGGAAACTATCGACGAACATGTTGCCGAAGTCAGAGGGGAGTATCTTCGAGTTCTCGATCACAACAGCGAAGAAAAGGTGAAACTCGCCAGCGTAAAGTAAGGTATCCGCCACTGCCGTCCCATAAACTCAAAATCGGCGCCCGGATGAAGTATCAAGTTGACCTGGATAGTTCGCAATCGCCCGCTCGGCGGGCTCCTACAATGCTAATTAGTAATGTAGGAGCCCGTACGGAAAGAAACGCCAAACAAAAAGCTGATTCAATCATTCTATCGTGGCAGCGGGCGATGTCCCAAGCCCGCAAAAATACCGGAACATCGCGCCAAAGCTTCAGCCCACCGCCAGGAAACTCGTCTTTTTCGGACAGCAGTGGGTATCCGAACAATTTATTGCAGATTATTCCAGTTCGAAGCTGAGGCCCGCATTCTTCCGCAATCGGTCCAGTAACTGCGTGCCCATTGCCGAGGCCGGAGTCCAGAATCCACCTGCAACATCGAGTTTATTTCGTGCCAGGCAAACGGCACTTTCCGCAAGCATCTTGCTGGTTGAACCATAGCCCGGATCGCGATCTCCCTTGACCCTGAGGCGCAATAACTTTCCATCCGGCAACTTGCCAATTAATTGCAGGTTGAAAAAGCCATTTTCGCGTTGTTGCGCAGTTGGCCCCTCACCAGGCTTTGGCACCAGCCTGGGTACGATCGTTTTGCGGGTGAATGCAACCGAGCTTGCGAGCATAAAAGAACCCAGGCCAGCAGTTAACAGTGCTGATTTACACCATCCTCCGGCGCCGCCGCCGGTGATTGTAGCTTCGCGGTAGCGAAAATCCCGACCATAAGGAAAGTCACGCAGAGCGTTGCTCCGTCGAACAATGCGCGTGTTGACCGCCGCCATTATAAAAGGCCCTGTCCATACACCGGCATCCGCATTGAATTCGACACCGGCCTGATCGGGGCCATCCGGCCCGTCTCTTTCTCCGAGAGGATTCAGTGCGTACGGGTCAAGCAGGATTTTCGCGATATCACGATCCTGCCGTGCCTGATCCATGGCGGTTAACATGCTTGCAACAGTGCCGCCGCTGGCGCCACCTTTCATGGCCTTTACCAACAGGGTTATTTCATCGCAGGGTGTACCGTAGGTGTCAATTGCGTGATTTTGTAAACAGAACACGCCAATATCCGACGGAATAGAATCAAAGCCGCAACTCGGAACAATTCTCGCGCCGCTTGCAACTGCGGTCGACAGGTGTTGGTCCAGCATGGCGCGCATCCATTGCACTTCTCCGGCAAGGTCGCAGTAGTGGGTTCCATTCCTGGCGCAGGCAGCGATAAGTTCGCTACCGTAGCTTGCGTATGGTCCGACCGTGGTCAAAA
>CAYOHF010000109.1:0-11809 GCA_964403695.1 uncultured Woeseiaceae bacterium
AAAATTTTCGGGGGGGCGATTCTACCCTATTTGGTCGTCATTTTTCTCTGCCGGAGTAGCTGAAAATTACTCGCACTCCCGCGCAATCGCGGCAAGATGGCGCTCCCACGGGGCGATCGCAAAATTCATGGGAGCGGCATCTTGCCGCGATGGCGTACTCCGCTGGCACTAGCCGCTAACTGATCTCGACGACAATTCTGCCCGTGACGGTGCCATCGATGTAAGCCTGGAAGGCACGGGGCAGCTCATTGAATCCTATGGTCTGGCTCGCTATGACATCGAGATGTTGCGGTTTGAGATCCGTACCAATCCGCTCCCAGACCTGTAGCCGGAGGTCACGTGGCGTATCCACCGAGTTGATACCGAGCAGGCAGACGCCGCGCAGGATAAATGGCAACACCGTTGTATTAAGTTCATGGCTTGCGGCGAGACCAATGCTGGCGATATTGCCGGCGTATTTCATGGTGCGGGTTAGCCAGGTGAGGTAATCACCGCCGAGATTATCAATTGCGCCGGCCCACTGTGCTTTCTCCATCGGCCGTTTGCCAAGATCGATTTCATCACGCAGCAACACCCGGCTGGCACCGATGCTTTTGAGATAATCCACCTGTTCGGCCTTGCCGGTTACCGCTACCGCTTCATATCCGCGGGCAGCCAGCATATCGATGGCAATGCTGCCGACGCCGCCGGTCGCACCGGTAACAACGACAGGGCCATTTTCCGGCAGCTGGCCGTTTTGCTCCATGCGATGAATCGCCAATGCAGCTGTATAGCCCGCAGTGCCCAATTGCATCGCCTGTTGCGCATCCATGCCGGCTGGTATCGGCACAATAGATTCCGCGCTTAAACGGGCATATTCCGCATAGCCGCCGTCGCGAGTCTCGCTTAACCCGCAACCATTAACGAGCACCGCGTCACCCGCTGCAAAACGATCATCATCGGAACTGACCACCGTGCCGGCGAGATCGATGCCGCCAACCAGTGGAAAGGTGCGCAGGATGCGACCAGCGCCGGTTGCCGCCAATGCGTCTTTGTAGTTAATCGTCGAGTGGCTCACCTTGACGATGACCTCACCTTCACTGAGATCATCAACTTTGAGTCTTGCGAATTCGGCAACCAGGTTGCCGTCCTGCTGATCAATGCGAAAAGCGCGAAAACTTTCCATTATTGCTCCTTAGTTAGTTATGCCGGTCGCCGGTGGTCCAGCCAGAATTCGAGGCCCATCGTATTCAGGTTTATATCAAGATCGAGGATCGCGTGAAGCCTGTCGCCCTCATTTTCATAGCCATGGTCGCGTAGCTCATCGAGAAAATAGGTGAACATGCTAGCGTGCATCGCCGTTGTTCGGTCGGCATCATTGGCATGTCTTTCGGCGATCGCGACAAAGTCATCGATTCTCTTGTGCAGATCAGTTGCCAAGCGTGGCAGGTCGCGTACGCGGCTGAAATGAGTGAGAAAAAGCTGTTGCGGATTCAGCTGCATGATCCTGTCGATCGCCTTGTGTGCCTCTGGCGGGTCGAAGTGAACCGGCGTGGTTGTTGGATAAATAAATTCGCCTTTGGCCGTGTCCAGCTCCCGGTATGAAAGGCCGAAGCTGTCTCCGGTGAAGACCGCGCTCGAGGCCGGATCACTCAGACAGTAGTGATGCCGGGCATGACCTTCGGTATACAGGCATTGCATGCTCCGCCCGGCGAGGCTGATTTCCTGCAGATCATCGACGATGATTATTTTTTCTGCCGGGACAGGCACGATCTCGCCGTACATCTCAGCGTATTTCTGTTCGCCATAAACGGCCTGCGCACCTTTCGCCAGTTTGGTCGGGTCAACCATGTGCGGCGCGCCGCGCGGGTGCAGCAC
The DNA here is from genome assembly GCA_964403695.1 of uncultured Woeseiaceae bacterium. Lineage (GTDB taxonomy): Bacteria > Pseudomonadota > Gammaproteobacteria > Steroidobacterales > Woeseiaceae > SZUA-117. The sequence goes on from CAYOHF010000109.1 coordinate 1,858, forward strand.
GGCTTTCGCATTTGGCAACGAGCGTAACAGCAATCCGGCACCGCCCGCGTGATCGAGATGTACGTGCGTCAGGAATACATAGTCAACATCTGCGACGTCGATGTCTTTGCGTTGCAGCGCGTCCAGTAATAACGGCACGCTGGAATTTGCAGCGGTGTCAACAAATGCTGCGCGGCCATTCTCGACGACAAGGTGGCTCGCATCGAACAGCGGTCGTATATGATCTGTATCAACGGCAATAATGCCGTTGCCAAGCTCCGTAGTTCGGGATACCTGTTCTGGCATCTGCTGCTCCTGCAAGAAAGAGTTTCCTGTGCTTATTGTTGCAGCGTCTTCAGGCCATCCTGGGAACTGTAGAATTTCGCTAACTGCGCGATATCCGCGTCACTCAGGCCTGCCGCGAACGCGCTCATGACCGTGCCACTGCGCGAACCGTCTTTATATTGATGCAACGCGTACTCAATATAGTCCAGCTGCTGTCCCGCCAGTATTGGCGGCTGTGGAATTACTCCCTCACCATCTCTGCCGTGACAGGCAACGCAGGTCGCCGCAGGTGTTACACCCGCCGCAGATTCTGCCGTTGCTGAATCCCTGGCGTCGCCGACGCTGGTAATCCAGGCTACAAGGTTTTCAATGTCCTGATCCGTCAATGCAACCGCGTGCGCTTTCATGGTCCGGTGTGGACGCGTGCCTTCGCGATATGCGCGCAAAGCAGTCTCTATATAAGCGCCCTGCTGACCGCCGATACGCGGCACCCTGAATGACGGATAGGCGTTTCTATAGCCTTCGATGCCGTGGCAGCCCATGCAGGTGAAGCCTAGCTGTTTGCCTTGTTCTGCATCGCCTTCAGCTGCAGCGGGCACTGCAAATATCATCATGGCGATCAGGAAAATTGCTGCGCCCGGGCGCTTGGTGGTTTGTTTATTCACGCGTTTCTTCTGTTGTTTTCAATGCCGGGACATGTCCCGGGAGTACGTTGAGCCAGCTATGGTAGTTAGAGTCGGTGCGTAATTCCACCCGTACGCGCCGCGGGGACAACGAACGCCTGCAGGAGCGTGCTAGCATCGGGCTTTGTGCAAAAGCCCTGGGGTAGCGTGGTGAAACGATGGCTCGTAGCTTTACCGGTATTTCTCGCTGTAATTGTCCTGGTTTCCCCGGGCATAGTTGGCCGACTGGCCGAGAAAAATCTCGAAGAGAGTATCGATTGGGTAGCCACTGAAAACCCGGATGTCAGCGTATCTACTGAGCGTTTTGACCGCGGCTGGTTTACCTCCGAGGGTCGTCACCGGGTTGTTTTTCAGAGCGGTGCCTTTCAGGATATAACCGCGCTCTACAAAGCTGACCCCGACAACACGAATTTGCCGGCACTGGTAATAGATACGCGAATTGATCACGGCCTGGTACCAATTACATCCATGTCGCGCGAGTCCGGCTCCCTGATGCCGGGCCTCGCCAGCACCGTTTCCGTATTTCAGATTGACCCGGGCACTGGCGAGCTGATTGAGATTCCCGGCAAACTTTACAGCGACATAGGTTTGTCTGGAACAAGCCGCTCCCGCTTCATGCTCGAGGCCGGCTCCTTCGAGAAGGATGAACTCAGCGCCAAGTGGCAGGGTGCCGACCTGCTCGTGCTCTCGAACCCGGCAAATGGGGGCGTTGCAATCGAGGGCAGCATCGAGCCGTTTTCAATCGTCGAAAATAGTGAGTGGGTTGACGTTGGTAACTTAACAGTAAATGTTAATCAGACGCGGGGTGATTTCGATTTCAGCGTCGGCACGATCGAATTTGCAATGGATTCACTGACCGCTGACAGCGCCAACGGGCCATTCAGCATGGGTGAAATCTCTCTGGCGGCTGAAACAAGCATTGACGACTCCCGGCTAAATGGCACATCGACCCTCTCTATCGACGATGTTGTTGTCCCGGGTATGGGTAATGTCGCCCTAGCCATGAATGTTTCACTGGAGCGTCTTGATGCTGAGCCTCTGCAGATGATAACGACGGCTCTGCGCGATGCTCAGAAAGAAGACGATCCTCAAGCCGCCATGCAGGTGCTCTATCCACAGATCGAAAAAGACGTGCAAAAGATTATCTCCGCCGGGGCCGGGATTCGTTTTGATCAGCTGGACCTGAGGCTTCCGCAGGGAATGCTGTCAACGACGTTGATGATTGAATTTGCAGAACTGGATGAAGACGCAGTGTTTTCCTGGTCGTCTGTCTTGCTGGCGATGACCGCATCCATGGATATGCGTGTGCCGGTTGAGCTATATGAGTTTGTGCAGATGATGAATCCGCAGGCAGAGTCCCTGGTCGCTATGGGCATCCTGAAACGACAGGGCGATGATTACATCATAGTGGCGGAGTATGCACAGGGTTTGCTTAATGTTAACGGTGCGCCAATGCCGATTCCAATGCCGACCATGTGATTATCAAAACGCGTCTGAGCTCAATAACTTAAATCAAGCTCAGCCGCACGATGGCAGGCAACCATGGTTCCATCGCAGTCAGTGAGTTCCGCAATACGCTCGCTGCAAACTGCAACGGCATGTTCACAGCGCGGCTGAAAGGGACATCCGGCAACAGGTTGCAGTACGGATGAGACCTCATCCAGCGGCCCGACGTCGTGTAATGCTGCTGCAGGGTCGGGCGCCGGCACAGCATTTATCAACATTTTGGTATACGGATGTCGCGGCCGCCGAAACACGTTTTCATTTTCCGCCAGCTCGCAAATCCGTCCCATGTACATCACCAGTACACGATGGCTGATCTGGCGCACGACCGCGAGATCGTGCGTGATAAACAATAGTGCCAGACCGGCGCGCTGCTGCTCTGCCTGCAACACTTTGAGTATCTCGTCCTGCACTGTGCCATCCAGTGCCGCCACCGCTTCATCGCAAACCAGTACGTCCGGCCGCAGAACGAGCGCCCGTGCTATAGCGACTCTTTGCGCCTGGCCGCCTGACAGCTCGTGCGGATAGCGTGCATGTAATTCAGCGCCCAGACCGACGCGCTGCAAAACCTCCTGCACATCCTTGCGGCGTTGTGTTTTGTTTTTTCGCGGCTCGTGAATACGAATCGGTTCGGCAACAATGTCATCGATACGCATCGCCGGGTTTAATGAAGCCAGCGGATCCTGAAAAACCATTTGCACGGACTGGCGTGCGGCAAGGTTACGCGACTGCACGCGGCTCTGCAGCGGTTTCCCGAGATAACAAACCCTGCCGTTCTCTGCCTGTATCAGCCCCAGGACCGCCCTTGCGAGGCTGGTCTTGCCGGATCCCGACTCACCCACGATGGCGACTGTCTCACCGACCTTCAGCGACAGGCTGAACGGCCACACAGCATTGAGCGTTTTCTTGCGCCCGCTCGTCCAACGTACTTTGAAATTCACCGCTACGCCATCAATGTCCAGCACTGTCGGGGCCGCAACCGGGAGTGGCACCGCTGCAACCGGCGCATCTATGCGTGGTATTGCTTTGAGCAAACTCGCCGTACGCTCATGTAGCGGTGCCGCGAAAACCTCGCTGGTCTGACCATCCTCCAGCAGTCGCCCCTTATCCATCACCAGCATGCGCTCACAGTTACCGGCGATTACACCAAGGTCGTGAGTAATGAGAAGCAGCGCCGTTTCCGATTGCGCGCGCAATTCTTGCAGCAGATGCAGAATTTGCGCCTGCACAGTAACGTCGAGTGCTGTGGTTGGTTCGTCGGCGATCAACAACTCCGGATCGCTGAGCAATGCCGCACCTATCATCGCCCTTTGTCGCATGCCACCGGAGAGCTGGTATGAGTAAGAGCGATACTGTCTTTCAGCATCCGGCAAACCAACTTTTCCCAGCATATCGATTGTTCGTTTGCGCGCCTCACCGGCGTCACAAATTCGATGCTCCAAAAGTATGCGGCTCAACTGGTCGCCGATACTTACATAGGGATTCAAAGCCGCCATAGGATCCTGGAAAACCATCGCGATGCGGCGCGGTCGGTAGGTGTTGAGTGTTTGGGCGTCCGCACCCAGCAACTCCTGCCCGGCAAAGCACACGCTGCCACTGGTCTTTGCGTTGGCTGGCAGCAATCCCATTAGCGACAGCGCGGTCTGTGTTTTCCCCGAGCCGGATTCACCGACCAGGCCCAGCGACTCGCCACGCTCTATCGAAAAACCAAGGTCAGAGACGACCGCATCGGCGCTATCACCATAGGTCACGCGCAGGTTTTGCACTTCCAGAAGACTCATCAGATATTCTTCTTCGGATCCACGAGATCACGTAGCCCGTCCCCCAGAAAGTTGAAACACAGCAGGATCAGCGCCAGCAGCGTAGCCGGTACCAGGATCAGCCAGGGCGCCTGTTCCATATAATTGACGCCGTTATCTACCAGTGCGCCGAGCGAGGTTTGCGGTTCCTGAACGCCGAGACCCAGAAAGCTGATAAAGGATTCCGCCAGGATCGCCTGTGGAATAGTCAGGGTTACGTAAACAATGACAATACCAAACAGGTTCGGCGTGATGTGTCGGAAAATAATCCCCGGCGTCGATACCCCGATAAGCCGTGCAGCATCAACGAACTCGCGCTGCTTCAGGCTAAGCGTCTGACCCCTGACAATGCGCGCCATGTCGAGCCAGTTGATCGCGCCAATCGCGACGAAGATCAGGAAGAAGTTTCTCTCGAAAACCACCATGAGCAAAATGACGAAAAATATGAACGGCAGTGCATACAAGGCATCTACCGCACGCATCATCACGGCGTCGAGTGCACCACCCACATATCCTGCTATCGCGCCGTACAACACACCGATACCCAGGCTTACGACACTGGCAATGACCGCAACGAACAGTGTTACCCGGGCCCCCATCAGCGTTCTGACAAAAAGGTCGCGGCCGAGATCGTCTGTGCCAAACAGGTGAAAGTCACTCATCGATGGTGCGAGCAAGTTGTTGCTAAAGTCGGTGTTCGTATATTGGTGCGGGCTTAACAGCGGCCCCAGCAAAGCGAGCGCGGCAATAAAAAACAGTATCGATGCGCAAACCACCACGACCTTGTTTTCCCGCAAGCGAAACCTGCCCCGGCTTTGTACGCTGTTAGTGCTCATCGTGACCTGATCCGCGGGTCGAAAAAGCCGTACAGAAGATCAACCAGGAGGTTCAGGAAGATAACCAGCGCCGCGTAAAAAATCGTGATGCCAAGCACAAGTGTGTAATCGCGATTCAACGCGCCGCTTACGAAAAACTGACCGACACCCGGGATGCCGAAAACTTTCTCAACGACTACCGAGCCGGTCAGGATTCCGGCCAGTGCGGGACCCATATACGAGAGTAGCGGCAACATCGCCGGCTTCAGCGCATGGAAGCGAACGATCGAGGCGGTACTAAGGCCTTGTGCCCTGGCGGTGCGCACGAAGTCACTTTTCAACACCGCAATCATATTGCCGCGAGTGAGTCGTGCGATATAGGCGATCTGTGGCAGCGCCAGCGCGACGACCGGCAGCAAAAGGCGTGCCGCGCCACTGCCGCCGGTCCAGCTTGCCGGCAACCAGTGCAGGTATACGGCGAATACCAGCACCATAAGCGGTGCGATGACGAAGATGGGTACGGATAGGCCGGTCATTGCGACACCGGTTATCAACCGGTCAAGAACGGTGTTGTTATGTAGCGCCGCTGCGAGCCCGGCGCTTATGCCAACGACCAGCGCGAGCGCCATCGCCAGCAGGCCAAGCTGCATGGAGAGTGGAAAAGCACCGCCAATCAATTCTGCGACGGTGTAATCGCGATATCGATACGACGGGCCCAGGTCACCGTGTAACAACCCCCCGACGTAGCGCTGGAATTGCTCCGGCAGCGATTCGTCGAGGTGATACGCCCGCGCGACGTTGGCCTCTATCTCTGCAGGCAGCTGGCGCTCGGCATCAAACGGACCACCTGGTGCGGCATGCACCATTAGAAATGCGAGCACGATAACCAGGAAAAGAGTTGGTATCGCCCCGAAGATACGCAGTAGTGCGTAACGTAACACGATCGTTTATTTTACTCGGCAAGACTCAGGTGCTGACTGTAATGGTAATTCAGCACGTTGTCTCCCCAGCCGCGAACCTGTGGGCTGACCATGCTTTTGTTAACGTAAAAGTAGATCGGGATCAGCGGATGCTCGGAGAGCATGAGCCACTCCGCCTCCCCAAGGTACAACTGACGCCGCGAAGGATCTTTCTGCCCGGCGGCTCTGCTCATCATTTCATCATACTCCGGGTTTTCGTAACCTGGTGTGTTTGACGGATTACCGCCCTCCAGAATATTGAGGAAGGTGTATGCATCGTTGAAGTCGCCGGTCCAGCTCGAGCGAAATACTTCGGTTACTGCTTTCTCCCGAATGTTAGCCAACAGCACCTGAAAGTCTTCATTTACCAGGGTGGCTTCAACGCCCAGTACTTGTTTCCACATCGACTGAACCGCAATCGCAATTCGACGATGAGCTTGATCTGTGTTGTAGCGAATTTCTACTTGTAGCGGCTGGTCGTCGCTGTAGCCAGCCTCACGATACAGCTGTTTTGCTTTCGTGTGTCGCGCCTCCGCGGACATCTTTGCATAAGAAAAACGGCGCGACTCGTAGTTGCTGGTTCCTGGTGGCACCCAACTATAGGCAGGCGCTTCGCCGCGACCGACCACATTCTCTGTGATGGTTTCCCTGTCAATTGCCATCGACAAGGCCTGCCGGAGTTTCGGATTGTCTTTAAAGGGTGGCCGCGCCAGGTTAAAGCCGTAGTAATAAACGCCAAGCGAGGGGGATACGCGCACCTCGTTCGGGCGCTCTTCGCGCATGCGTTGAAACGCAGCTGTCGGTACGTTGCTTGTTACATCAAGCTCGCCGGCACGATATCTGTTCAGCTCATCCCCGGAGTCGGGCGTGACATGATGTCGCACCCTGTCGATCGCTGTTTTGTCGTTATTCCAATAGTGCTCGTTGCGCACAAGCTCGATATACGAACCCACTTCCCAGGTCAGTAGTTTGTACGCACCGTTGCTGATCAGGTTGCCGGGACGCGCGTGCGCATCGCCATGTAATTCAATTGCACCACGATGAACCGGGAAGGTGCTGGGATGAGTCAGTAATGCTAAAAAGTAAGGCACCGGATGATTTAATCGAATTTGTAACTGCAACTCACCTTCGGCCGCAATCGCGAGCGACTCTACCGGCATTTTTCCGCGAATAATCTCGTTGGCATTTTCAATATCACCGAGGGATGTTTGTGCGTAAAACGCTGCAGTCAGCGGATCTGCCAGGCGGCGAAAACTGTAAACGAAATCATCCGCTGTAACGGCGTCGCCATTTGACCATTTCGCCCCGGGGCGCAACCAGAATGTGTATGTCAGACCATCATCAGAGAGTGTCCAGCGTTCGGCGGCAGCCGCAACAAGCTCGCCCGCGGCGGTGTAGCCGGTCAATCCTTCACCGAGGTCACGCTGCAAGTCGCCGGCTTGTGTTGATCTGGACTTATGTGGATCGAGTGATTCGGGTTCTGCGCCAGTGCCTCGGTTGAGCAGGGATTGGGCCGTATCAACCGGGTCTGGACTGCCGCAGGCGCCGAGCATCGAGGCGACAAGCAGCAGCATGGTCGCTGAGTACCAATAACGGCGGAGTGCGGTGCATGGCTTGCACATAAGTAATCGGCTCTTGCTATGACCGGTTTTCAGCATACCCCAATGGCTTCGTTGTGCCTTCGACTGGCTCACTGTTTGTAATGGTTGCTGGTCGGTGTGAGTCGCAATCTGTGAGCATTCGCGGCTAAAGCCGCGCCCACAATATCCTGCCAACCCTGAGAACAGCCCAAGCCCTAGAACAGCTGTGGGAGCGGCTTCAGCCGCGAATAGGGGTGACTTACATCGCGCCGCCTGCTTCACGCGCTCCGCTGCAAATATCGCTTCTTCAAATGTATCAACAACAAAGACACGGTCGCCGGCGTCACGCCTTCCAGTCTTGAAGCTTGACCAATGGTCGCTGGTCGCGTCGTTTCCAGTCGCTGCCGTGCTTCGGTCGATAGTCCGGCGACACTTGCGTACTCAATGTCAGTCGGCAAAACCAGTTGTTCCTGTTTGGCATGTTTGTCGATTTCGCGTTGTTGCCGCTCGATGTAACCCTGGTAACGCGCCCGCACTTCGAGCTGCAATTCGACCTGCTCTGCTTGTTCGGCGCTCATGCCCTCTCGCCATTCGCCGGGTCCCACCATCGATAGTGCTGTTACTTTTTTGTATCCAAGCTCTGGCCGACGTAATAATTCTGCAGCACGATTTTCCTTTCGCTGGTCACTCTGCAAAATTTGTGTGTCGCTCTCAGACAATGCCGTGGGACGCACCATTATGCTTTGCAATCGTTCCTGCTCCTGCGCCACCGCGTCCCTTTTATTGACGAACGTCTGCCAGCGATGGTCATCGACAATACCAAGCTTGCGGCCGACCGGTGTCAACCGCAGGTCTGCGTTGTCCTCGCGAAGCAAGAGGCGATACTCGGCGCGGCTCGTAAACATCCGGTACGGCTCGCTTACACCACTGGTAATCAGGTCGTCCACGAGGACGCCCAGGTACGCATCACTGCGGGAGGGATACCACTCGTCTTTCTGCTGCGTGCGTCGTGCCGCATTTATTCCGGCCAAAATCCCCTGCGCCCCGGCCTCTTCGTAGCCGGTGGTGCCGTTTATCTGTCCTGCAAAATACAGGCCGGGTACAAAACGTGTCTCCAGCGTTGCACGCAGGTCACGTGGATCGAAGTAGTCGTACTCGATCGCATAACCCGGCTGGGTAATGTGCGCTTTCTCAAAGCCCTTGATCGAGCGCACAAAACGCAACTGCGTCGCATATGGCAAGCTGGTTGAAATCCCGTTGGGATAAACCTCGTGCGTCTGCAAACCTTCCGGCTCAACAAAAATCTGATGCGAATCTCTTTCCGCAAAGCGCACAACCTTGTCTTCGATTGACGGGCAATAGCGTGGGCCAACGCCTTCGATCAGGCCGCTGTACATTGGCGACTCCGACAAGGAGTCACGAATGATGTCGTGCGTTTCTGCAGTAGTGTGTGTGATGTGGCAGCTGACTTGTTGTGGGTGTTCGCTGCGCCGACCGAGGAACGAAAAAACCGGCGTCGGCTCATCACCTGGTTGCTCGGTCATGAGCGCATAGTCAAGTGTCTTGCCATCTATGCGCGGCGGTGTGCCGGTCTTCAATCGTGCCACCCGAAACGGCATTTCCCGCAGCCGGCTCGCGAGAACATTTGACGGCGGATCTCCGGCCCGACCACCCGCTTTCTCGGTGGCGCCAATTAATATGCGGCCGCCAAGAAAAGTGCCAACTGTCAGGACAACACTTCGCGCATAAAACTTCAGGCCCATCCCTGTTACGACACCGGCGATCTGCTCACCGTCGAGAATTAAATCCTCTACGGTTTGCTGGAATATCGATAACCCCGCCTGGTTTTCCAGGATGTTGCGAATTGCCTGGCGATAAAGCGCGCGATCAGCCTGCGCGCGGGTTGCGCGAACCGCCGGGCCCTTGCTCGCGTTGAGCGTGCGGAACTGGATTCCGGCCAGATCGATTGCGCTGGCCATGGCGCCACCGAGCGCGTCAATCTCCCTGGTGAGATGGCCTTTGCCAATACCACCTATCGCCGGGTTACAGCTCATTTGACCCAGCGTCGAGATGTTCTGCGTGATAAGAAGTGTCCGCGCACCAGAGCGGGCGGCAGCAAGACTTGCTTCCGTTCCGGCATGGCCACCGCCAATAACGATGACATCAAATTTAGAATCTGCAGACATTGGTCAAAAATTGATCAATTAATCGGGGGCGCCATTCTAATCGTGCTGGCGAACAAGTGCCAGATCATGGGTATCATCCTAAATTGCCTGGTTGTCGCGAAATGGCGCAATCGCCCGCTGGGCGGGCTCCTACAATGCTAGTTAGTAATGTAGGAGCCCGCCC
>CAYOHF010000110.1:0-11555 GCA_964403695.1 uncultured Woeseiaceae bacterium
GTTGCAAAGCCTGCTTATCGACAACATTCCACCGGAACTCCAGTCAGACCCGTCACACTTTCGCTCGCTGGTGCAGTTCATTGTCACGATCACTGCACTCGACATGTCGCTCGCCATTGAAACGTACTACTCCGACAAGATTATTGCTCTCGAACGATCAATTGGCTCGATACTCGATGAAGGCGCGACGCTGCGTAAGTCATTGCAAACGGACAGCCTGACCAATCTTTGTAGTCGCGCTTTTGCGATAAAGGTACTTAAGGATGCGCTCCCGATTTCGCAGGAGAAGCATCGTCCACTGAGTGTTGTGATGGCGGATCTTGATCATTTTAAGAATATCAATGATCAGTACGGTCACCTTATCGGTGACAAAGTACTTGCAGCGACGGCCTCGCGATTGACCTACGACTCACGCGACGGCGACACGATCGGCCGCTACGGTGGCGAGGAATTCATAATGATCCTCGAAGATACCGATATAATTGATGCAACGCAGTTTGCCGAGCGAATCCGCAGCCGAATGAACGCAGACCCGTTTACCGTTGCAGATGCAAGCATACCGGTGACGTTAAGCCTCGGCGTTGCCGAAGTCTGGGACGATGACGATGCAGAGTCCCTGGTAGCTCGTGCAGATCGTGCTTTGTACAAAGCAAAGGCCTCTGGACGTAATTGTGTTCAGGCCGCTAATACGAAAGGTCTGTCGATGGACCTGGCAAGCTGAATCTTAAGGCGTAACGCTCTCTAAAATTAGCGCCTGTTTTGCTCGATATACCTCGCGTAACAGACACAATTACGATGTGTTCCCAGCCGGGTGCGTGTGGTCTATATTTCGCCATACCAATCACATGACAAGCCTTACTGGATCTGACATGAAAAAATCACTGCCAGCGCTCGCGTTGCTGAGCCTCATCTTCATCAACCCGGCCCTTGCCGAACAGGAAGAGAGCTACGATTACTTCTCCACCAACCGCACCATGATCCGCAACGGTGTGCAGGCGGTGCTCATGTGTAACGGGCTTTTCACCTCGAAGCGTACGATAGAACAGGTCTTTGCACAGGAGCTGGCCTATCTGCGGGAACCCGTCGGCACAGCCGATGGTGGCGAATATGTCATTGACCATGACCTGCAGGCCGTCGCAATTGGTGGCCCGGAATCCGGCACCATCATTCGTGCAGCATTTCGTGAGGGCATTGGCTGTGTCGTAATGCCACCGCAGCAGACCTTCGACGACATCAATTCGCTACCGAAACTGGAATTGCCATACCCTGATGGGGATCCGGCCATGATCCCATGGCCGAATGGGGACATGGTTGCCGCCAAAGCATTACCTGCGAAAGTTAATGCGGCAGCATTACAAGCTGCGTCAGACTGGTCCTTCGATCGCGAATCAGCAGAGCAAGTGACATTGAGCCTGATGGTTATTCACAAAGGCGACATCATTCATGAACGCTATGCACCAGGCATCGACAGGACGACCCGGACACGAACCTGGTCTACGGCGAAAAGTATCGCGGCAACATTGTTCGGCATGCTTGTCGACGAAGGCAGGATGGATCTTGATACGCCCCTTGGCTTCGAGTGGTTGCCGAATGTAATCTCGCCAGAAACCGATCCGCGCAACGCCATTACGCTACGCCACGTTTTGAACATGTCGAGCGGCTTGTTCCCGATTGACAGTTTCGGCCTGGAGTACTCAACCGGCTCTGGCCTCTCCTACTGGGCCGGCGCAAGTTCGTTGAACGGTGCCCGCAATCGAGGCCTGGTCCGTGAACCGGGCACATTCTGGGACTATGAAAATTACGACACCTTACTGGCTGTCTATGCCATGAAACTGGCACTTGGTGACGACAAAACTTATCAGGAGTTCCCGCGACGCGCGCTGCTCGACAAACTGGGCATGCGCAATACACTGGTAAGTGCGGACCGGTTTCATGATTTCATATTGAGCAGCCAGGTGTACAGCAACGCCCGGGACCTCGCACGTTTTGGAATCCTGTATGCGCAAAACGGCATCTGGAATGGTGAGCGTCTGATCTCGCAAGACTGGATCGACTTTGTGCGCAAACCCGCACCCGCCACTGCCGACACAGGCAACTTCTACGGTGGCCAGTGGTGGCTGGTACCAGATGACAGAACCGATGTACCGAACGGCGCCTACGCAACCTCGGGCAATCGCGGCCAGTACGTCATCATTGTCCCCTCACACGATCTCGTGATCGTACGCCGAGGTCTGGATTACGGTAAGCAGGGCTTCAATCGCTGGGACCTGACCAGGGAAGTACTAAAGGCAATATCCACCGACTAAAAAAACAGGTAGGAGCCCGCCCAGCAGGCGATTGGGCGTTGATGCGCGTGGCATGCCCAATCGCCCGCTGGGCGGGCTCCTACATGCATTACTGGGTCTTGCGGCAATTCCCCCGAACGCCTAAGTTATTTGCAGGTCTATTTGTGTACAATGCGCCGCAGCCCAAGCCGCAGCGGCTTCGTAACAAGAACTTTTCGAGATAATATCTATGAATCCACGTATTAGCCGGCGCAGCCTTATGCTCGCAGCCCTGATTTCCGGTATGTCTGCCCTGCCGCAAATCGCAAACGCAACTGTTGTTGAATTTCAAACAGTTATGGGAAACTTTGAAGTTAATCTCTACGATAACGACACCCCCGCTACGGTAGCTAATTTCCTCGACTATGTGAATAACGGCGCGTTTTCGAATGCTATCTTTCACCGCTCAGTGCCGGGATTCATCGTCCAGGGCGGCGCCGTGGTATTCGACGAGGTCACGCTGGCTCTTAATCCACTTATCACCAATCCGCCGGTCGTGAATGAGCCGGTATTCTCGAATGTAGCAGGCACTATTGCGATGGCCAAACTCGGCGGCGATCCTAATAGTGCTACCAGCCAATGGTTCTTCAGCCTCGCTGACAACAGCGGCAATCTCGACGGTCAAAATGGGGGATTCACTGCTTTCGGCGAAATTGATGCCAACGGCGTGGCCATCATTAACGCTATTGCTGCATTGCCCCGGTTTAATTTCGGTGGTGCACTGGCAGAGCTACCATTACAGAATTACACGCCACCCGGTGTCCCCGACGGCAATAACCTGATGATCGTTACGGCCGTTATCATCACTGACAGCACAGTAGACAGTGCCGGCGTGGCGGGGCTCAATCCGCCTCGCAATACCGCCAACAACACGCCTCCTCCCCCAGCAAATACCAGCGGCGGCGGTGGCGGCGGTAGCCTCGGTTTCTTCGCTCTTTTTGGTCTTTTGCTGACCTATCGATTGCGCAGCGCCTGATCCGGTAACGGTTACCCGGTTTCAGTTATGCGACCGATGTTCCTGGAACTGCTTCGGACTCATGGATGTCCAGCGTTTAAACGCCCGGGAAAAGTTGCTCTGATCTGAGAACCCCAGCAGATAGGCAATCTGCGCTTGTGAGTGTTTTTGATCTCGCAGGTATTCTTCGGCGAGACTGCGACGCGTACTTTCCAGAACATCCCTGTAGCTCAGACCTTCCGCATGCAGCTGCCGTTGCAAAGTACTTGCACTGCGATTGAGACGTTTGGAAACGAGTTCCTGATCGGTTTTTCCAGAGGGCAGTAAGGCGACCAGCAACCGCCGGACTTGTGAGGCAACCTTGTGCGGATCAAGTGTTTCAATATATTGATCAGCAATTCTATCGGTTACTTTCGCGATGTCGGGTGCGCCGTGTTGTAACGGTTCTTGCAGCGTCTCTTTGTCAAAATAAAAGGTCCCAACCTCGACATTAAATTTAATCGGCGCCCGCAGAGCTTCGCGATATGCTTCCGGGTGCACGGTTGCCGGGCAAGTGAGCTCGACCCTGAGTGGGCGAATTTCCTTCTCTGCAACGATGTCGCACAGCGCCAACAACGCCGTCATGCCGCAATCGATTCCCTCTTTCGGTGGGCACTTTGATTCTTCCGGAAAGATTGCCGACAGCGCGTAACAATCCTCAAGCTCCTTGAGATCAACATGTACCGACGCTGTAGATAACAGCTTGTAGTAACGGACGAGTCGCAACAGTGCACCGTGCAAGGTAGAACTAGCCATCCACGAGTAGCCGAACGCGTAAAACTGCGCCGGTTTAGCGTATTTGCCCGTTTTGAGCCCAATGGCGTCATCACCGGATGCTGCCACGCCAAGCGCCCACAATTGCCGAATCTTTGACAAGGGATAGCGCCGCTGTGGCGAGTCGGGTGGTCCCAGTGGTATTCCTGCCTGTGCAAAGATTGGCGCTGGATCGATGCCGTACTCCTCGCGGAGCGCGGTAGCCAGCAGGCACGTCAGTGAGGCCAGGGTAGACGGTTCATATAGCATATGCGGTGTATTGAATCGAATTTGACGGATTTAGACAAGAGGCAATTCACCTGTTGCTCTAAATTGCGCACATGCAAATAAATACTCAAACGAACGCTGCGGAGGCAACCGCAAGCCGCCAGCTGGATACAGCCGATGCGGTAGCCCGTGCGTCGCACATCTGGATTCGCTCACTTTGTCTGACTGAAATGCAGGCTCCCGCCGAGCGACACGCGCTGGCGTGTGGACTGGTATTTGGCTTGTGTGAGCGCCTGGAGCTTGACCCCAGGGTCCAGGAACTCGTCGCCTACGTCTATGCCCTGCTCGACGACGAGGGCAGCCAGGCACTGGCGGCCTCGCGCATGATGCTGGACCGCTCAGTCCCATCGATACACCTGCATGCCTATAAGAAAGGCCGCTCGGAAGCAGCCGCAATTGTCGAAATGCTTGCCTTCCATGGCAGCAGCAACTGACCCGAAAAGACCAATCACTGACTGGCCCGGACAAGACCGAAAAGTCTTTATTCCGCACCATATGCACAACCTTTGGGACATTCGAAAGGAGTTGACATGACAACCGCAAAAACAATTGGTTATGGCGTAGGTGGTTTTACCATCAGTTTGTTCACTGCGATGGCGGCGACCATTGCTCTGCAAATTATTTTCGCGTCTGTCTGGGCACCGCCCGTTACATTCATCGAGGCGTACAGCTCAACTTTGGCTATCGTGATCACCGCGATCGTATCAACCTGGGTGTGCCTGCTCCAGGGCTTGAAGAACAAAGCCATGATTCGCGGCGTCTGGTGTCATATTTACGCATTTACTGCCATAGGCGCGATTGGCCTGGCTCTTGCGTTGTTCATCTGAGCCATAAAGATGCGCTCACTAATCTGGATATTATTATGTGTGCTGATCCCGCTGGTTGGGACCGCATATGCACTGCGCATGATGCTGCAGTCTTTCCTGCCCGAAAGATTTGCAAGCATCCGGAAGCAAAATCGCGCGGATCTGAACACTGAGATCTAAGCCGAACAAGCAACTGGTTTACTGCTTCGCCGCCGGCTACTACTTTTGCAGCTAAATTGGCTGATCAGTCAGGAAAAGTGAAATCTGGCGTCAGTTTCTCTCCCGTTACTCACTGCTGTTGCACTAACTCCATAAATGCGGGCAAGCTTGTCAATCGCGGCAAGATGCCGCTCCTACGATCCTGTCGATCGCTACGTAGGAGCGGCATCTTGCCGCGATTGACAAGCTTGCCCGCAGCGGAAGACATCGCCGACCAACGCTGCTGATTTCAAGTGCCCGTCACTTACTTTCATATTTGATAGACATGAGTTTGTCCTGATCGAACTCAAGCACAGCAGTACTCTGCCCGGACATGCGGTTGTAACGCCATATATGAAATTGCGTAGTGCCGACCACCCGGTTCCCTGAACGCACATCCTGCTCTTCTACAGATGACGAGGATGGTTGCCCACAGTACTTTTTCACGTCCGCCATAGTCATGCCAGTGTCTACGATCTTGCTGCCGCAGCGCAAAGTGTCTGCAAACGCCGGCGATGCGCCGAGGCAGATCAGCGTGAGCAAAAATGCGAGTCGTATATTCATACTATTCTCCACTTGTAACCTGGATATTCAGAAATCCAGTAACAGTTTACCCAATTGACGCCCGCCAACCGCCACCGTACCGCAGCTGGCTGAACGTGCACTGAACCTATCGCAATGCTTGAATGTTACACTGCTGTCTTCGTCAGGACCTGCAATCATGAAACTCGTCAAAGCCTTTTTCGCCTACTTACTGGCCGTCGTTGCCACGACAGTATTGGGTTCACTTGCGGCAACACAATTTGTACTCGCTGAATTACGCACAATGCAGGTTGCGGTGCCGTTCAGTGTTCGCATAGAAACGACCGTACATGACATCGTTGGCATGGGCCCGACCTTTGCGCCGATAGTAGCTGGTGCTTTACTGGTTGCGTTCCTGGTTGCCGCTTTGCTTACACGATTCGTACCGTTGCCCGATCGGCGCTGGTACCTGGTTGGCGGATTCGTCGGCTTAATCGCTGCCCTGTTGCTGATCAAAGTGGTGCTAGGCGGCACACCGATTGCCGGAGCCAGGGGCACACTCGGTCTGGTGTCCCAGGGCATGGCAGGCCTGATCGGTGGCTGGGTATTTGCGAAGCTGTGTCCTGAAAAGGAGCAACAGCAATGAGACCGATGATCATGGCTGTTTTGCTAGCGCTTAACATTACCGCAAGCGCTTATGAATTCGAATACGAGACGATCGTCTCCGGCGTCGACCATCCGACTGCGCTGGTATTCGTAGATCAGAACACCGCGTTACTTACCGAACGCAACGGTCGCCTTCGGTATATACGCGACGGCGAGCTCGACCCGACGCCGATAGATGGCGTTCCGGAAATCTTTGTTGCAGGGCAGGCAGGATTGTTTGACGTATTACTGGATCCGGGTTTCGAAGAAAACCAGACCATCTATCTGTCCTTCGCCCAGGGTAACGCCAAAGCCAACACGCTGAAGATCGCTCGTGCGACGCTTAATGGTCATGAGCTAAACAATCTGGAAATTATTTTCGCGGCACAACCACTCCGCGACAGTTCTTTTCACTACGGCGGTCGTATGATCTTTTTACCCGACGGTACTTTGCTGCTGACCTGTGGTGAAGGATTTGAATATAGGGAAAAAGCCCAGTTTCTGGATAATCATTTCGGCAAAATACTGCGCATCAATGCAGATGGTTCCGTGCCTGCGAATAACCCCTATATGGGTATCGAAAACGCGCTACCCGAAATCTACAGTTACGGGCATCGAAATTTGCAAGGCCTGGTGCTTGGCGCAAACGAAGAAATCTACTCCCACGAACACGGCCCTATGGGCGGCGATGAACTCAATCTCATCGAACCGACGAAAAATTATGGCTGGCCGGCTATCACTTACGGAGTCGACTACTCTGGCGCACATGTCTCACCCTATTCCAGTTATGCAGGGATGGAACAACCGCTGCTTTACTGGGTACCCTCGATTGCACCTGGCGGCATGACACTTTACGCAGGACAACAGTTCTCCCAATGGCAGGGCAACCTCCTTGTGGCCGCACTCGCTGAAAAATCGGTGCGCCGCATAGTCATCGAAGGCAGGAAGGTTTTGCAGCAGGAAACCTTGTTCACCGATCTCGGCCAGCGAATCCGTGATGTTCGTCATGGGCCGGATGGTGAAATATATTTATTAACGGATGCTGACGATGGCAAAGTCATCCGCGTAACTGCGAAAGAATAGGTTTCTACACTCGCCCGCTGGGCGGGCTCCTACAGTTGCTATTTAGAAATGTAGGAGCCCGCCCAGCGGGCGAGTTCGCCAATCTTCTCTGTACAGATACCGACGAACCTTATTCGTCGGTGTCGCCATGTACTAATTGGCGATACGCATCCTGAACCACGTTGTCCCCATACTTGCGCTCCAGACTGCGAATCGAAAAATGTCCCCGTGCCATATCCTGAAAGTGGGATATGAATACGGTGTTCACCAGGCCACCGCCAACAGCGCCAACGACAGGCATCGTCTGCGCCATCGCTTTTTGCGTCACTACTACGCCAAATCGACCTGCTACCGCAGAGATCATGCGCACCAGGGCCGGTGCGCTTGCACTGCCCATGCCATGCGCCATGACATACTGCAACGCATCCGTTACGGCCTTGCTCATCGCAACCCGTACACCGTAGTAGGAGGTCTCTGCTGCATCATCTTTGTCCGTCATCTGACTACCCATGGCGAACACCTGCATACAATTCAAAATCGTCTCGGGATCAGAGGGCGATTCGCCTTCTGCCCGGGCAATATCCATGATTGAGCGAAACATAATCCCTGTCGTTACTGGCAGCTCAACAATGAGTGTCGAAATGCCAAAAAATCCGCCAACTGCCCCCGTTGTCATTGCTGCGGCAGTATGTAACTTTGGGCTGGCAGGAGTCTGTTGCGTACTTTTAAGGGTCCGCGCCGAACTCTGCATGACAAATTCAATGGCCCGATGTGTGGACTTGCTAACAATGCTGACAACAGGCTCCGGCGCGCGTTTGCTAAGTTCCCGGGTCACGGCTTCTACTGGTACTCCTGCCGCTGAACTCAGCCGAACCAGCAGTGACGGATTCTCGAGTTTCGCGTATGCATCCTCGAGTTTGACCAGATCGTTATCGGTCAGCTCCATACTGCAATCTGCCGTATTCGAATTAAGGTCACTGAGCCTCCAATTGCGCTAATCGCTTCGTGGTGCGGCGTTGATAGATAACAATTCCAATCAGCAAGGCCGCGCCGGCAATATGCACGCCCAACGCAAACGACGTCCATAACATCAGGATCACACTCAACAGCAGCAAAAATCCGGTTAGCGCGGTTAAGCGCGACTCAAGGTGCCACTGCAGCAGGCCTGCCAACCCGTAAAGTCCGGGACAGGCAAACATGAAAACGATAAGCCGTTCTGCCCAGTCGCCGGTGATAAGCGGCGTAAACGCGAACAATGCCGGAATCAGGTAAAGCCCTTTTGCAATCTTCCAGGCCGTAAAGCCGGTACGCATCGGTCCGGTTCCGGCAATCGCCGCAGCTGTGAACGCCACCAGGCAAACCGGGGGAGTCACATTGCTGTCCTGGGAGAGCCAGAAGATGATCAGGTGTGCGCTCAATAACATCCCGGTGACGAGTGCCGGATCGAGCAGTTCCCCTCTTACGATTTGCCGCATCTCTCCCGGCATCTCCGACAAAGCCCGAACGGGATCGCCACCGAATAAATCGATTACCGCCTGGACGTTCGAAGGAAGATTTCCTGCCTGCAGCGCATCGAGCATCGCCGCCTGGCTGATAAGGTCATACAAAGCAGGGGCTGCAAGTGTGGCCAGGACAATATACGAAGCCGTAACCGGAAGCCCCATACCAAGAATAAGGGATGCAAGTGCCACAAGCACCAGTGTCAGTATCAGGCTGCCACTCGCCCACTCGACAATCATCAATGAAAAAGCGTTGCCGACTCCCGTCGTCGTCACCACGTTGACGACAAGGCCGACCGCGACGAGCAATATAGCCGTCGGCACCATTATTCGCACTGCATCCAGAGTCGCATCGACGCACCGCTCAAGATTCATCGGCCGCGGCAAGAACCAGGAAACCGCAATGACCGCGGCAATTGCCAATGCAGCGGATCTCACCGGTGTGTAACCAATAATCAGGGAGGCAACCAGCGCTGCCAGTGGAATGAAAAAATGCCAGCCATTCTTCAGAACGTCGAGTGCAGCGGTAGCACCCTCCTCAGAATCTATCTTTACGCCTTGTCGGCGCGCCTCGATTCGGACAAAAAAACCAACCGTCAGGAAATACAGCAATGCTGGAAGGACCGACACAGAAATGATCTGCAAATATGGAATCTGGGTATAACTGGCCATGACGAATGCGCCGGCGCCCATAACGGGCGGCATCAACTGACCACCGGTCGATGCGGCGGCC
This sequence comes from uncultured Woeseiaceae bacterium, assembly GCA_964403695.1. Taxonomy (GTDB): domain Bacteria; phylum Pseudomonadota; class Gammaproteobacteria; order Steroidobacterales; family Woeseiaceae; genus SZUA-117. The sequence goes on from CAYOHF010000110.1 coordinate 9,825, forward strand.
TCGACACCCGCGGCAAATCGCGGCGTGAACCCGGATCGAATCATCAGTGGGATCGTGATGACACCGGTAGATACCGTCGTCGCGACAGCGGATCCAGAGACTGAGCCCATCAGACCCGAACCGACGACGGCAACATGCCCTGCTCCACCCTGATAACGTCCTGCAAGGCTCTTTGCCATTTTCACGATGAAATCGCCGGCGCCAGACTTCAACAAGAAAGCACCGAACAGAATAAACATAAATACAAAGGTGGAAGATATGTTGGCGACCAGGCCAAACATGCCATCGCCGCTGAAGTAGCTGCGATACAGCACTGTTTCGAAACTTAGCCCGGGAAAAGCAAAAACACCCGGAATGTATCGACCGAGAAATAATATATACGAGAGGCTTACGACAATTAGTAGCGGCATAAACCAGCCACTCGTGCGTCGAGTGAACTCAATAGCGAGGAGTATCGCAGCTGATGCGAACAGGTAGTCGCTAATAATGAATTCAGCCTCGCGCTCATATAGCGCGGTCTCGAACAGCATCAGGTAAACAGCAATGGACACAGACAGAACGGCCAGCAAGATGTTATAGCCTGTTCGGAGCATCCCACCCCGGGCTTGTTTCTCAGTGTGGTGAAAGGCGAGCGCACACAGTGCACCAAATCCACCGAAGTGAATCGCGGCAAACCAAAGTTCGGAGACAACGGTAAACAGATTATTATAAACATGAAAGAGTGCGAACAGGACAGCTGCCCATTTGAGGAATGGCGATTTCATGGTGGTGTCAACTCGGCGGGAATTTCAATGCCCTGTTCCCGGTAATAGCGCGCAGCGCCGGAATGTAACGGCGCGCCAACGCCGACGAGCGCGAGTTCCAGTTTCATTTCGCGGGTCGCCTTGTGTATCTCATGCAACGCCGCAAGGTTCTCCCAAATGGTCTTCGTGATTTGGTAAACGTCCTCGTCGGGTATGTCGGATCGTACGACCAGTACGTTGGGATGTGCTATTGAGCGCACTTCTTTGTCTTGATTCGGATAGGTACCAGCCGCGATGACCCAGGGTTGCCACAATGCATATTTTTCATTCACAGCTTTCAAATCTGCATCACTGAAACTCAGCAACGTAATATCTTCCCCAACCATCGCGAAGGCGCGTGTAATAGCACTAACCGGCGGGCCTGCAGGAATATTCATACCAACGATTGTTCCGTCCTGGATGGCATTGGCAGTCGCGCCATACCCCATGTATGCAACATTGAACTTCGATCTGTAGTCGATACCAAGACTGTTCAGTATGTGGTCGCCACTACGTTCTGCTCCGGAGTTCCTGGCGCCGATAACGAATCGCTGACCATCAAGAGTATCGAGATCCATGATCGTCCCGTCGACCAGCAACTCATTAAGCAGGACGAAATGCTCTACGTTCGTCCACAAGGCGGCGATGCTGCGCAGGCCGGTTTGCGGGTTTCGGATGGGCCCGTCACCATTCCAGGCCCACGCTGCAAATATGCCCTGCAACAGGGCGAACTGCGCCTGGTTGTCGCGGAGCAGTTTTATGTTCTCCATTGATCCTGCGGAACTGATCGCAGACAAACTGATACCGTGCGTCTGATGAAGTTGAGATTTGGTAATAGTCGCCAGTGCTACGCCAACCGGATAATAGGTGCCTCCGGAAGTTGCCGTGGTGAGAATATACGGCCGATTTGTGGATAAGTTCTCAGTACAGGAGACCAGCACCACCAAAC
>CAYOHF010000111.1:0-11310 GCA_964403695.1 uncultured Woeseiaceae bacterium
GCGTGAGACATTACCTCCGTGGTAAAGTCGTCGCCCGCTAACTCGAGATCCGAGTTGGCAAAGATCTGTCGTAACAAGTCTTTTTCCAGGTGATCAGTCACGATGATTCCCTCCCTGCAGATCCATCGGCATACACATTGAGCAGCTGCTGCAAACGTTGTGTTCCGCGGCGGATGTGAGACTTGACCGTTCCCAGTGGGAGGTCGGTGTGTTTCGAAATTTCTGCATGGGTCATTCCTTCATGAGCGAACAGCACCACGCATAATCGTACTGCGGCAGATAAAGTAGCCAGGGCGCCTTCCAAATCCATTCCAACGCCGGTTGCGTCTCGTCGGGTATTTTCAAATTCGGTTTGCTCTGCTGAAAATTTAAGTGCGTCGTTTTTGCGCAGGTGCCGGCGCCAGGTGTTGATAGCAAGTGTTTTTAGCCATCCATTGAATTTTCTGGGGTCTCGCAGGCGGCGAATATCCTGCAAGGCCTGCAGAAATACCTGCTGTGCAAGATCATCTCCCAGCGTTTCGTTACCACAACAACGGCGCATCAGGTTGCGTATCCACGCTTGCCGACGACGAACCAGTTCCGCGAAAGCATCATGATCGCCCGTTCGCGCAAGGCTGACGATCAATACTTCCGGACTTTTGGCCAACGATTTTTTTTCGCCTGGCACGATGTAGATCAGACCAACGTCTTACCGTTGACATCGTCCTCATCATCAAACCAACGAGCCACAACATACGCCGCAACCAGGAGCCCGATGCCGATACACACCAGGAGCGCGGATACACCCAACATGATGTAGAGCAAATCGCCCGCGAGCGTTATGGACATTATCCAGCCCATCAGCGTAAGGCCGGGCGCGATGAAGAGAACCAGCAGTCCGGAGATCTTGAGGTCCCGGTCCAGTTGCTTGCTCGGAACACCGCCCGTTATTGAAAGCAGCTTGTCTGTTAGTGCCTCATCTATTGGCTGGCCACTCTCAACGACGCGCCGAAGGGTTTCATGCTGGGATTCCCGTTTGCGAATGTCGTACCAAACGCCCACCGCTACGATTGATGCAATAAAAAGCCAAAAGCCTAATGCAGCGAGACCTGCTCCAGTTCCTATTCCTTCCACTTTACTCTCCTGAAATTGTCGTCTATATGTCTATAGGTACAAATTGAGGCTATTTGGATGCACCTCACTCGATTATTTCTGAGGTTTTTTCCTGCATCGTGGCATGTCTTTGATTTATCAGGATATTATCAACGCTGCGGCCGGTTGCAATATCTGTGTCGTACCCCGCCCGGGAATCTGCTCGAAATTTCTCAGCGCATGGTAACGAGTTCTTCTGCGCTGGTGGGATGAATGGCGACAGTGTCGTCGAATTGCTGTTTCGTGGCACCCATGCGTATGGCGACTGCAAATCCCTGTAGCATTTCATCCGCGCCGTCACCAATGATGTGACAACCCACGACGCGCTCTTCTTCGCCGACGGTAACCAGCTTCATTGCTGTCTGGACTTTATCCTCGCTAAAGGTGTAAAGCATCGGGTTGAAGCGCGACTCGTAAATCTTTACATCATTCCCGTATTCCTTTCGAGCTTCTTCTTCCGTCATGCCGACAGTGCCAATTGGTGGGTGTGTAAAAACCACCGTCGCGATCATGCTGTAGTCCAGGCGTCGATCCTGCATGCCACCGTAGAGGCGATCAGCGAGGCGTCTGCCCGCGGCAATGGCGACCGGTGTTAACGCAGCCCGACCTGTGACATCGCCCAACGCGAATATATGATCGACATTGGTCTTCTGCCATTCATCGACAGGAACAAATCCGTAACCGTCCATCTCCACGCCGGCCGCTTTTAGATTTAACTGCTCGCTGTTCGGCGCGCGACCGACCGCCCAGACGACGGCATCGTATTCGCCAAATTCCCGACCATCCTCGGCGAGCAACGTTATGCCGCTTTCGGTTTTTTTCAACTCGTGTGGAACAACGCCGGTCTCCAGCTTAAGGCCGCTATTCGCCATCGCGTTCTGCAATTCTTCGCTGAGCATACTATCGAAGTTTCTCAGGACCCCGTTCTTGCGTACCAGCACCGTGACATCGGAACCGAGGGAATTGAAAATGCCAGCCAGCTCAACCGAGATATATCCACTGCCGATCATTGCCACTTTTTGTGGCCGTTCCGTTAGCTCGAAGAAACCGTCGGAGGTAATGCCGTATTCCGCCCCGTGGATGTGCGGCACGATGGGATAGCCACCCGTAGCAATGACAATTCTCTCTCCGCTGTATTTATCGCCATTGACCTCGACTGTATGTGCATCGACGAACTTGCCGCTGCCTTGCAAATGAATGACGCCGCGACGATTCAGGTTCTTGTCGTAGATGCCGTTGAGACGCTCGATATACGCATCACGGTTCTTCTTGACTTGTCCCCAGTCGTGGCCGTTGCTCTCAACGGAGAAACCAAAATCGCGAGCATGCTGTATTTGCTGGGCGTGATGGCCCGTGTACCACATGATTTTTTTCGGTACGCAGCCAACGTTGACGCAGGTTCCGCCAAGTGGCGCGAATTCCACCACCGCGGCTTTCGCTCCGTACTCAGCTGCCCGCTGTGCGTGAGCCAGCCCGCCACTACCGCCACCAATAACAATAAGATCAAATTTTGTTGTCACACCTGCTACTCCGTCATGTAAAACTGTACTTTCTGTACTGCTTCCTGCCACGCCAACTACAGGCCCTGTGATAACATCCTGCCGCTTGCTATTAATGGTCTTAATACATGTCAAACCCACTACTTGATTTGTCAGCGCTGCCACGCTTCAACGACATCCGGCCAGAGCATGCGTTGCCAGCGCTGCGAGAGCTTATCTCAGTGCACCGCGGAAAGCTCACCGAGCTTCTCGATGATCCCGCCAGCAGGGATTTCGCAACACTGATCGCACCTCTTGAGGAGATGAACCACGAGCTCAGCCGTGTCTGGTCCCCCATCAGTCACCTGCAGAGCGTACTCGATGATCCGGCATGGCGAGACGCCTACAACGCATCGCTGCCGTTAATGACCGAACACGGCACCGAATTATCACAAAACAAGAAACTGCAGGAGGCATATCAGCAAGTTGCCGATGCAATGCCAGCAGCCGCCACACCGGCAATGCATATGCTCGTGGAGCAGGAGCTCAGGGACTTTCGCCTCGCCGGCGTTGCACTGCCTGAGGAATCCAAGGCTCGCTACCGGGAATTGATGCAGGAACTGGCAGCTGCACAGGCCAGGTTCGACCAGAACGTTCAGGACTCGACCGATAGCTGGCATTTCCACGCCACTGATGAGGCTGAGGTCGCCGGACTGCCGCACTCGGTGCTTGAGCGGGGTCGTGACGAGGCCGGGCAGCAAAAGCTCGAAGGTTGGTGGCTCAAGCTGGATTACCCGAATTATCACGCTGTTATGACTCACGCAGATTGTCGCAAAGTTCGTGAGGCGTTCTACAAAGCCTGGGCTACCCGCGCCTCAGATCAGGGCGACAATGACCAGTGGGACAACAGTGCGGCCATCGAGAAGATTCTCGCCCTGCGGCATGAAGCCGCCGAACTGGTTGGCTTCACAAATTATGCGGAGTATTCACTGGCCACGAAAATGGCCGGCACAGTTGATGAAGTACTGGATTTCCTGACTGAGCTTGCCGGAAGAACGCGCTCCAGCGCACAAACAGAGCTCGATGATATTCAGGACATTGCCGATGCCCCTTTGAACGCCTGGGACGTCGCTTATTACCTGGAAAAACTAAAAGTACAAAGATTTTCTGTGGCGAACGAAGAGCTACGCCAATACTTTCCCGCTAACGTCGTCAAACGCGGTTTATTTGCTCTGGCATCAAGACTCTACGAAATTGACGTTACCGAAAACCCTGCAGTGCATGGCTGGCATGCAACGGTCAAGTATTTTGAGGTCAGGGACAAAGACGGCAACATCCTTGGCAGCTTCTACACCGATCTCTTTGCACGCAAAGGAAAACGCAGTGGCGCATGGATGGATGAATGTGTCATAAGGAAAAACCTGGCCGGGGAAAATATTCCACCAGTCGGTTACCTTGTTTGTAATTTTTCACCGCCAGATGCCAACGGCCTGTCACTGCTGACGCATGACGATGTTGTAACGCTCTTTCACGAATTCGGTCACATGCTGCATCACCTGCTGACCACCGTGGACTATCCGAGCATCGCCGGTATCAACGGTGTTCCATGGGATGCTGTCGAACTGCCCAGCCAATTCATGGAAAATTTTGCCTGGAGCTATGAAGTTCTCGAGCATTGTTCGGAGCATCGTAAGACCGGTGATCCGTTACCTCGTGAAATTTATGAAAGACTCAATAGCAGCCGCCATTTTGGCGATGGTCTCGCAATGTTGCGGCAGATTGAATTTGCATTATTTGATTTCCTGGTGCACGCGAATTACGACCCGGCGCTCGGCAGTAAAGCACTTGAAGTATTGAACAACGTGCGACAGGACGTCGCTTTGATTGAACCGCCGGAGTACAACCGGCAACCACATAGCTTCGGACATATTTTTGCTGGCGGTTATGCAGCAGGTTATTACAGTTATAAATGGGCCGAGGTGCTGGCCGCAGACGCGTTCGCCGCATTTGAAGAATCTGGCATTTTCGATGTGGAAACTGCCGCGCGCTTCAGGAAGGAAATACTGGAAATCGGTGGCAGTCGTGATTTCATGGAGGCCTATGTGGCCTTTCGGGGCCGCAAACCCACTCTTGATGCCTTGCTGTTGCAAAGCGGCATTGGAATAGCCGCGTGAAAATAGCGACCTGGAATGTAAATTCCCTTAATGTCAGGTTGCCACATGTGCTGGAGTGGCTGCAAAGCGCTAAACCTGACGTACTGGTCTTGCAGGAAATCAAACAGATAACGGATAAGTTTGCGACGGAGGCATTTGCGGAATTGGGATACAACGCCCTCGCCAGCGGACAGAAAACTTACAACGGTGTTGCGGTGATCAGTCGCAGCGAAGTTACTGATCCGGTAACCGATTTTCCGGGCTTCGAAGATCCGCAGCGGCGCATACTGGCCGCGACCATCGACGGTGTACGCGTAGTCAATCTCTATATTCCCAACGGCCAGAGTGTTGGTTCGGAGAAGTACGAATACAAGCTGAATTGGCTGGCTGCACTCGAGAAGTTCCTGGCTGCTGAACTCAAGACCCACGACAAGCTGGTGGTTCTCGGAGATTTCAACATTGCGCCGGAAGATCGCGATGTCTATGACGCCGAGAAGTGGGGAGAAGACATTCTGTGCAGCCCGGCTGAACGTGCGGCACTGGCGAGCCTGATCAATCTGGGCCTCGCCGACGTATTTCGGCAGTTCGAGCAAGCGGAGAATACCTTTAGCTGGTGGGACTATCGGGCCGCCGGCTTTCGCCGCAATGCCGGTCTGCGCATCGACTTGATCCTGGCAAGCACTGTGTTGGCCACGGCCTGCGAGGCCAGTTATGTGGATCGCGAACCACGCACGTGGGAGCGGCCGTCTGATCACACACCAGTAGTAGCAGAGTTTTCAATGTGACTTTCGCTATATGACATATTCCGCGACACAAGTCTCTTTTTGCGTCGAGCAGGACGTTCCACTTCCGCATACTCACGCCGATTTCGGCCAATCCTGGCCCCGCTTTCCGTTAAGCTACGCACAGCAGTTTGGCGTGTGAACCACTACGCCCAACCGGGAATCAGGGCTGCGGGTGCCTTAAACATCAATAAGAAAAACCAAAAACTGATGACTCAGGATCGCCGTAATGACTACGACGTGACCAATACCGTCCAGGTAAGCAATCCTGTGGCGGTTCGCGATGCCGTGTATGCGCTGTTCTCTGATACCTTTCCCGGCGCGTCTTTCGACAAGTTGTGGCTCGCCTTTTATGACTGTGCGCGCCTGTTCACGGGTCAGTATCCGGGCTACAACGGCTGCGACACGACCTACCACGACATGCAACATACGCTGGACATGACGCTGGCTTTGGCGCGCCTGGTTGTGGGCTACGAACGCAGCGTCGATCCCGCGGAACGCCTCGGTGCTCATCGCGCGCAAATGGTCATCATCACATCTCTGTTTCACGACTCGGGTTACATTCGACACAAGAAACGTGACGAAGACTTCAAGAACGGTGCAGAATTTACTCTGTATCACGTCTCAAGAAGTGCAGATTTCCTGCGCCGCTACCTGCCCAAGCTCGGCCTGGTGAAAGACGTCGGTATCAGCAGCATGATCGTGCACTTCACCGGCTATGAGCTTGACCTCGACAATATCGAACTCGACGATCCGCGTGATGCGATTTGCGGTCATTTGCTTGGCACCGCAGACCTTATCGCACAGATGGCCGATCGTTGTTACCTGGAAAAATGTCGCGACAGGTTGTACAACGAATTCGTTTTAGGCGGCATTGCCATTGAGAACGCCGAGCCGGGCGAGTATGTGGTTCGTTACGAATCGGGTATCGACCTGCTGAAAAAGACACCGATGTTTTATCAGCAGGTTTCGAAGGATCGACTGCAGAAAAAATTCAACCGCGCTTATCGCTACATTGAGGTTTTATGTGACGGGCAGAACCCTTACGTCGATGCGATCAAAGGGAACCTTACACATCTGGTTCGTGTTCTCAAATCTAACAACTGGTCGCTGTTGCGTCGCGATCCACCGTATTTTCTCGGTGTAAATGATGCGGTAGAGAATGTGGAGGATATGGTGCGGGAATTACTAGCGGGTATTCCGACGCAGCATGAAGTTTCTCCCGGGTTTCGTACGGCCTGAAAGCATTCGCGGCTAAAGCCGCTCCCACATATCAGTTTCTATTATTATTTCTCGCAGTTCTGTGGGGTATGGTCCAGGACGTACTTGCTGGTGCTCCGATGCAGCACAGGTTTTCTTCTGGGTTTTGTACGGTCTTAGGCTATTCGCGGCTAAAGCCGCTCCCACAGAATGGTGGAAAACTATAGTGCAAAGTGACCTGTGGGAGCGACTTTAGCCACGAATGATTGTTAGCGCGCTCTTGCTGAGACTATGTGATGTAGTTGGCAGGCCTGCCAACTACATCAGCAATAAATTCCACTTTCGTATTCATTGCGCCCCCATCACCACGTAACCTGGCCTGGCTTTTATACGACCTATCCAGTCTCGAATCGCCGGGTATGGCCCAAGGTCGAAACCGCCCTCGTCTGCGACGTGGGTATATGCAAATAAAGCGATGTCCGCAATATTATATATGCCCCCCGATATGTAAATGTGTCGCAGCAACTGTTATTCCATAACGTCCAGAGCTTTGTAACCAGCCGTGATTTTGTCCTTCAAGGCAACCTGCTTGTCCGGGGGGTTGCCGAGATACTGGATAATAAAGCGGGCTGTCGCGATATCAGGCTCGTGGCTGTATTGCTCGAAAAACATCCATTGCAACACCTCGGCCCGGGCAAAGGCGTCTCCGGTAAAGAATTCGCTGCCATCGGCAAGATAGGAAAGTATAGCGTTTGATTCGGCAAGATAACGGCCATCCGGCAATGCGAGCAGCGGAATTTTTCCATTAGCGTTCATTGCCAGAAAATGTGATGTGCGTGTATCGCCGGCCAGAATATCGACCTCCTGCCAGTCATAGTCGACGCCCATTTCCGAACACAGCAATTGCAGCTTGTAGCAATTTCCTGAACGGGAATCGCCATAAAATTTAAGTTTCTCTTCGCTCAATTTTCTACGTGCTCTGTTGTGCGTAACGCCAGTACCTCGCGCCTGTTCAGCCGGCGTTTGGCAAAAAACGCGGCTACACCAACGCCGCAAAACGCGTAGATGTGATCGATAGAATTTATTGTGTTCTTGAAGAAGTTATTCACTGTGTCCAGCGAAAGCCCGGCAATCACTTCTATCGGCTGCGCTTCGATATAGCGTCCGGTTTCAAGAACGCCGATCATCAGGTTGCCAGCATACGCTGCAATGCCCGCCACCAGGCCAGCGGCCAGGGGAAAGCGCCAGTCAAGGCCGCGACCCAATCGCTGCATCGCAAAACCAATCAGGATGCCAATCAGGACTGAAAACCATGGGAACACCCGTCCCGTCGTCATCGCCTGTACAGCCCATATCCAGCAAAGCAATGCAGCAATGGCTAAACTGCCAAGAATTCCACGCAGCAACGACGCCTCTGCCAGGATACGTTTGACGTCCGGCTTGGGGTACTTTTTCTTGCCGGGGCGCGAGTGTTTTTGTTTGAGTCGAAACATCGTGAGGTAAGCGTTTGAATAAGAACAGTATATTACACGTTTTCCGGCGATCATCGATTGTGGGCCGATCGCCAATTACGATGTTATATTGTCAGCCCGCAAAAAGCGGTATGTTCAATCAGCAGAACCTGGAGGCCTGTGTGCGACGACAATTTCAACTCTACCTGGCCGCCATTGCCACTTTTGTCTTACTTCTGACATCCTGCTCATCGCCATCGACCATAATTCGAACGTTAAGCGATCCATCTGTAGGACAAGTTCGTTTCGATAATGTTTTGGTAATCGGCGTCGCTGGCGATTTTTCCTCAAGGGCACAATTTGAGCGAGGAATCGCAGCAGCGTTTTCTGCTGATGATTCTGCGGCAACGGCGTACTACACAGTGGTTGGCAGAAACCCGCAGGTTTCCCGCAATGCGATTCACAACGCCATCCGGGCGCGCAGTTTCGATGCTGTTCTGTTTGTAAGACTAAAGGGTCAGGATATTCCAGAGGCGATTGCCAATCGGCCGACGGGAAGCGCATTCGATCTGTTTCTGTACGACTACCCGGAATTTAATGCAGCATCGGGATTTCAACGTGATTCGACTGCCACGTTTGTTAGTGAGTTTTATGTTGCTGACAGCGAGAAAAAAATCTGGGCGATTGAATCCTTGATGTTTGAGCATGAATCGGCGGAGCAGGTGATCGACAGCCAGGTTAAAGCAATTGCAGAGCAGTTGCGGAAAGATAAACTAATCAGAAAATAATCGCACTCGCCCGCTGGGCGATCGGTTTTTTGGCGATGCTAGACAGCGATTTTTTTTATGGCCAACTCCGCAGCTGCCAAATCCTCCAATGCTGTGCCCACCGATTTAAAAAGTGTGATAGCTGCGTCGTCACTACGACCGGTAACGCTACCATTTGCGAGTTCAGCCAGCTCTCCCTTGATATCCGTTTCACTCATTGCTCCGTTTTCAATTGCCTGAACGATCTCACCTGCCTCAGACAATGCTCCGACCCGGGTATCAACATATACGTCCGAGCGCAGTACCGCAGCCTCATCTACCTCACACATGTCAGGCTTAAATGCACCGACCAGATCAAGGTGCTGACCTTCGCTTAACCACTCGCCCATAATTAGCGGCTCCGTCGCAAGCGTTGCGCAGCTGATGATGTTCGCACTACGCGCGGCATCCTCAAGGTGCTCTGTAACAGTAACCGAAAACTCTGCGTTAGAGAGCGAGTCAGCAAGCCGCTTTGCCGCATCCGGTCTTCTACCCCAGATATAGACTTCACTTATCGATCGCACTGTCGCGTGTGCCGCAACCAGGTGTGGTGCAAGATTCCCCGTTCCTACCATTAGCAGGGTCTTTGCATCCTCACGTGACAGATACCAGGATGCCAAAGCAGAAGCAGCAGCGGTACGCCGCAATGTGAGTTCAGTACCATCCAGCATCGCAACCGGCACACCCGTTCTTGCACTCATTAACAGGTAGCTGGCAAAAACGGCAGGTTTGCCAAGCTTCGCGTTGTCCGCAAAGACGGTGGCTATTTTTACGCCCATTCCACTCCCGGGCTGCCACGCCGGCATCAACAATAGTGTGCCGGGCGTGCCGTTCGGCAGGCTCACTTCATAATGTGCACGTTGTGGAACATTGACTGGGGCGCTGAATGCTTTTTTTAACGCCTCGATCAACTGATCGTAGGGCAGCGCGGTAGCAACGGCATTTGCATCAAGCGTTAACAATGTTTTCTCGATCTTCCCGGAAGCTCTGCACTGAGAATAGCACTTCCACACAACGGTTAAGACCTGTAAATTCGGACTTCACTTTTCGCGGTAACGAACAAGACAAACAGCCGGGAACCAATGTCACTGCAAAGAAAACTCGGCCTCTGGGCTGTGCTGGCCATCGTCATGGGCGACATGATCGGCTCCGGGATATTCTTCACTCCCGGGGAACTTGCGGCAGTCGCGACGAGCGAGTGGCAGGTCTATTTTTTCTGGGCGCTCTGCGGGTTTATCACATTATGCGGCGCGCTTACCCTGGCTGAGCTGTCTGCCCTGATACCAAAATCCGGTGTTTCCTACCACGCCCTTACTGAAGCCTACGGCCCATTCGCCGGCTTCATGCAGGCATGGATGATGGTGCTTGTCAGTGGGCCCGGAGCTATCGCTGGTGTTGCGATACTTTTTGGCGAACTGGCAAACCAGGTGTTCGGCTCGGGTTCTTCCGGCATGCAACTTACATGGGCTGCAGCGGCAATCGTCTTTTTCGCATTGATCAATATTCGCGGTGCTGAATGGGGTGGGCGCACCCAAATCGTGCTCACCAGTCTGAAGATAACTGGCCTGGTCGCACTGATAGCGGGTGGGCTTTTCCTGGCGGCTCCGGCGGCGGCGCCAACGGCCGTTGTTGATTCGCTGGCGCGCGACGAGGGACTGGTTGGCTTTTTGCGTTTCGTGGGCCTCGGCGTCGCGATCGTTTTGTTCACTTATGATGGCTGGATCGATGCCTCCAATATTGCCGGTGAGGTAAAAAACCCGAATCGCAATTTTCCTGTCGCGATGAGCATCGGCGTCATTTTGATCACCCTGATCTACCTGTTGGTCAATTTTACATTCCTGCGCGTTGTGCCACTGGAAGTCATGCGTGAAAACCCAACGCTGGTCGCACCGTTGGTTGCCGAGGCTGCGTTCGGCTCGGCCGGCGGTGCAGCATTGAGTGTGTTGATGTGGGTTTCGATATTCGGCGCACTCGGTGGCCTGATCATGACGCTACCACGACTTTTTTATGCTGCGGCATCCGAGTATGTTGGCCTTTCCGCAGGGACGCGGCTGTCACCGTTCTTTCGCACTATTGCATTTCTTTCGCCCGCGAAGAACGTACCCACTGGTGCGATTTTGTTTGCCGGCGGAGTATCGATTGCCGCGTTATTTTTCTTCGGCTCCTTTTCCCGCATTGTTACTTTTTTCGTCGTGCCGTTTCAGTTTATGAATATCCTGATGGTTTCGTCGATTTTTAGGCTACGGTCGATGAAGTCAGAGCCCGGATCATTTCGTATGCCTGGCTATCCGTTTGTGCCCGCCATTTTT
>CAYOHF010000112.1:0-11192 GCA_964403695.1 uncultured Woeseiaceae bacterium
ACATCGCGCCAACGCTTCAGCCCACCGCCAGGAAACTCGTCTTTATGGGACAGCAATGGTCCCAGGTCTATTTTGCCGCGACATTGCCGGATTTTGACGCAAGGACGATGATCCAAAAAATAAATCTTACGCTGTTTTACTCAAAGCTAACCGGCGATACCATCAAACCCCGATTGGGAGACACCTTGTTGTCCAGCAGTTCAACCCAAAGGGTGGCGAGATCCTGCAAATCGCGGGTCCACTCCACGGTCATTTCGTCCTGCACTTTTTTGGCGACTTGTGCGCTTGCCGTTATAGCTTTTGTCATCGCTACCCCTGGCCCCCATTCGTCATTGCGCTTGCCAATCTGCGCCGGCGCGAAAAAGAAAGTGGGCCTGGCCCCCGGTAAAGTGCCGGTATTGCCCCGTTGTTCCCAGTGGGTGGCACCCACCATAGCGCTTTCCACCATGTTGTCGCCCAGCAGATTGTGTAGTGCTGTGGTCAGGCGCGCATCTCCGGACATGTCCACATAGGCTGACGGCACAGTCGCGTCGACGTTCGCCTCCTCACCGTAGACGACAATGTCGTCGCAACAGGCCAGTCTGTCGACAAAGGCGACATTGGAAGGAGAAGTCAGGCCGATAATGCGCTGCGTGACCTCAGGATCGTTGTGCAGCATTTCGGCCAGCCCAAAACCGGTTTTGGAGGACACGGAACCGATCAAAACTTGTCTCGCACCAAAAAAGTCGTTGTCCACCAGGTAGTCGTAGATCAACCAGGACGTAGCGAACAACGGAAACAGCAGGCAGCGCTCGACGTCCATCGCACGCAGGAATTCAGGCTCCGCCGCGGTTCGCCGATAGGCGTTATAGAGTCCGGGCAGCTGCTCGCGATGAGCCGCGACATCGACGAACTGGTCGTCACGAATTTTGCCGGGAAGCAGTACCGCGTGACTGCCCATCGGGAAAAAGCCCCACAGGCGATCACCTACCGGCACCTCAACACAGTTCGACTGAACCACGTTGGCACAACCCCAGACCGGCACCTTGCCCCAGTTGCCTTCGGCCGGGTAGAAGCCCCAATAGCCGATGGTGTCTCCGGAGATGGCGTAACTGACGTTATTGGACGTCAGAGCGAACTGGTCGATGGCGACCAGTACTTCGCCTTCTTCCAGTGACGGCAGAGGGGAGCGGACAAGCCGGGTTTCTCTCAGGTCCTGGCGGTCTACCCACAATTCGGTGGATTGGGTCATTAGTCTCTTCTCTTGTTTGTTAATGGCAGCGTCGCACGGACGGAACTTCGCTGCAAATAGCATCCCCGTTATGCATCGGGCACAATCGGTCGCTTGCTTGACCTCAAGGTCGCCTGTTTTCGCAAGGGAATGAGCACAGTTGCACGGGCTGGAGAAAAGAATTTGAAAGATGAAACAGATTACCTGGTGGTTGGTTGTGGTGCTTCTGCAATGGCATTTACGGATGTCATGCTGAAAGAGACCAACGCAACCATTACCATCCTCGATCGACGTCACGCGCCCGGAGGACACTGGAACGACGTCTATCCCTTTGTGAAGTTGCACCAGCCTTCAGCAACCTATGGAGTTGCGTCACGCGCACTGGGCCGGAACAGAATTGACGAGACTGGATTCAACAGCGGTCTCTACGAGCTGGCTTCGGGATCCGAGATTACACATTATTACCATGACCTGATGCAGAACGAGTTCCTGCCCTCCGGCCGCGTCGACTACCACCCTTTGAGCGACTATGTTGGCGACGGAGAATTTGTGTCACGTCTCTCTGGCGAGCGGCACAAAAAGACAATCAGGAAGAAGCTGGTTGATGGCGGCGTGCTTGCGATGGAGATTCCGCTAACTCACGAGAGAAAATTCGAAATTGCCGACGGCGTTAGCTGCATTCCCCCGAACGACCTGGCGCGCGTCGCGCCGAATCATGAGCACTACACGGTTCTCGGTTCGGGAAAAACGGGTATTGATTGCGTCGTTTGGTTGCTCGCGAACGGAGCATCGCCAGAGTCAATTTCATGGGTGTTGCCGCGCGATCCCTGGCTCCTGAATCGTGCTCAGTTTCAGCCCGGCGAATCGTTTTTTGAGGCGTCAATCGGTGGTCTTGCAACGATGTACGAAAATGCTGCTGCCGCGACGTCCGCCGATGATCTTTGTCATCGAATGGAGGCAGCGGGTCAGTGGTTAAGACTCGATACCGACGTCTGGCCGACCATGCTGCATGGCGCGACAGTCAGTGAGGCGGAACTGGAACAGCTGCGCCGCGTTGCCAATCCGATCCGCATGGGGCATGTACATCGCATTGAACCAGGCAAGATGGTGCTCGCCGACGGCGAAGTCGCCTGCGATTCTGGCACTTTGTACGTCGATTGCACGGCCAAAGGTGTCCCCGTGGGGTACCTCACGGACGATCCTGTCTTCGGCGAGAATGTAATCTCACTCAAGATGGTGCGACTGTATCAGCCGACTTTCGGTGCGGCGCTCATCGGTCACATCGAAGCGTCCATTAACGACCTGGCGGTGAAACAGCAGTTGACGCAAACAGTTCAGATGACCGACAACGTAGACGACTGGATCCGCTCTCAGGTGACGAGTATGTCCAACCAGTTCGCCTGGTCGCAGAGCAAAGAATTGTTTGCCTGGATTACGGAAAGCCGGCTCGATGGATTTGCGAAGCTGGTCCGTTCTGTTGGCGAAGACGATCTTGAAAAGCAGGCCGTCGTTCGCAGGTTGGCAGGAAACGCAGAGCCTGCGGCCAAAAACCTTTATCGCCTGGCGATGCAAAGCGCCTGATATTCGAACGCGCTCGTAGTCATCGGGTGTCCGGTTTACTTTAAGAATAAACCTGACACTTTTTTCCTTTGATCACATCTCTAGTGTGCTTCGAACTACGCCTTTTAGTTGCGGCAGTAGCGACTTGGAAAACCACGGGTTCTTCTTGAGCCAAATGTTGTTCCTCGGACTTGGGTGCGGCAAAGGCATGACGCCCGGACCATAGTCCTTCCATGCGCGGACAGTTTCAGTCAGGTTTTTCTCGACGTGCGGTAAATGCCATTTCTGCGCGTACTGGCCAATAACCAGTGTTAACCTGATTCGCGTTAGTTGTTTCAGTAGCTGTCGCCGCCAGGCCTTCTCGCACTCCGGTCTTGGCGGAAGATCGCCGGATTTTCCAGTGCCCGGATAGCAGAATCCCATCGGCAGGATTGCTATTTTTATTGGATCGTAAAATATATCTCTTGTTACTCCCAGCCACTCCCGCAGCCGGTCGCCACTTGGATCGTCAAACGGCACGCCACTTTCATGTACCCGCCGACCGGGTGCTTGTCCGGCAATTAGAATCGTCGCTTGAGGGTTCAACTGCACAACAGGCCGCGGGCCCAATGGCAGAAACGGCGCGCACAGTTGGCACTTCTTTACCGACTCAAGGAGATCGGCGAATTGAGGATCACCCGGGTATTCACGGCTCATTTTTTGGTCGCCTCTCGTGACCAGATAGGAATCCACCGGTCGACTGAATCGGCGTCTGTGTTTTATCGTTGGACACCCAGGCTACGATTCCCAGCTCCGTTGGTTTCAAACTGATATCTGGCAGCTGTGTGTTGGTTTCGTAGCTAGTGCCCACTTGGTCGAGTCGTGCGGATACGACCCCCAGAGTGACGAAGTCGTGGCGTAGTGACTTGCCCTTGTTTTCGCCGGCTTGGACTTGAGTTTCGAGATTCATACCGACCACCGCGACATGCAGCACGACTTCACCATACTTATTGTGTGGGGCATCGAATCGTGCCGAAATGTTCTCACCACTAATTCGCACGGTCAGTTCCCCCGCCGGACTGTCGTCGGCCACTAATGCTGCAGACGTTCGCCAGCCTTGCCAGTCATATCCGTTAAGAAAAACGCCTGGCGTATAAACGACACGAGCACCGCCCTCAGCTGCGTAGCGTCGCTGTCGGTCGCCAAAATCGGCTTGTGCAAATTTGTCCTTCCAGCCGATATAATCCCAGTAATCAACGTGAAATGAGATTGGGATGAAGTCCCTCCATAACCCGGGGTCCGCTTTTAGTTTACTCATCCATCGATCCGCAGGCGGGCAACTGCTACACCCCTCGGATGTGAATAGTTCGATCAGGCCAATACGTTGCGGGCCACTTGAAAATTCCTCCGTTACATCGCTTGCTACCGCGAACGGCAGCCCGCACATCAGTACAACCAACAACAGGACGCAATTCCAAAATCTCCGCATGACAATTGACCTTTCGATTTAGCGTTGTTCATAGAGACCATGTTTGTAGTTGATCTATTACTGGCGAACACGCAAAAGCTGACTAATGTTTCTTTGACCGTTTTATTTCAGTAAGCGTGCAACCCTATTGACGCTGCAATGAAAACCGGGAAAACCGGGGTCGAACCGCGATTTAATGAACCCTGACTGGCGCACTACGCCGGGCTGTATGGCATGTTGCTATATATCTGAAATAAAGTAGCGGGGTCGACGTGGCAATCCGCGGCAAATACTTTTTGTTGCCAGGTAATCATTCTCTAAAAGCCAATCGCCATCTCACTAAATCGCGGTTCGACCCCACTTTCAGGGTCACCAGAGTATTCACGGTTCACCTATTGACCGCCTTAGTTCATTCGGCGTGCATTCATAACGGCGCTGAAATGCTCTGCTCAGCGTTCGTGCCGACGCAAATCCCGTGGCATCGGCGATTTGCTCGAATGGCGTGGCAGAGTACTTAACCAGGTTGTGCGCTTTCATAATGCGCCAATCTGCGATGTAGGCCATTGGGGCAACACCGATAACCTCCTGAAAACGTCTAACCAATGTCGCCCGTGACATGCCGACTCGTTCGCCGAGCAATGTCAGCGTCCAGCCAAATTCAGGTTCCTGGTGAATGAGTGTGAGCGCACGATAAACACGCCGATCACGAAGTGCGGCCAGAAAACCGGATTCGTCTTCATTCTCACGAACGTAGTGATTGAGAAGTTGCAGGAATAGCACTTCGGTCAGCCGGTCAGCAATGCGGCTGCCGAGATTCTGACTGCCCTGCATTTCAGTATCGATCAACTTGACGATCGACCAGATGGGCCCTGCCGACTCAAGCATCGAAAAGTGCATCATCTCCGGCAACGCGTCGAGTATCGGGTGTGAGGCTCCCTGATCGAAATTGACCAATCCGCACATCAAGCGATTCGTTATCTTTCCTTTTTGAAAAAGCGGGTTGCCGAGTTCACAGGCCCTGCCAGCTTGAGCGCTGGGGACCAGTTCGCGACCCGGTTTGTCGGCGATCCAGTGGGAACTCCCGTTTGGCAGCATGACGATGTCCGCTTCTTCAGCCTTGGTGGCATCGTGGGCGTCGGAGCCGATGAAACATTCTCCGGACAACATGATGTGAAAGCGCGGAATACCCAATTCCGACAGAGACATACCCCATGGCGCCGCCAGGTCGGAGCGAAAAAACACAGAGCCACGAAAGCGCAGCGTTTCAAGGATGTCCCCAAGCACGTCAAATGCCGGTCCCTGTTTGAGTCGCTCAGGCACTCGATTGATCTCCTGGGCTACGCGGACTAAAGGTGTTGTCTCCTACTATATGCCGCATCAGAAAGTTCGCATCAATTGATGCGCGCAGAATTGACGGGAGAGTAACAATGTTCAAGTGCACTACCATATTATCCACGGTTTCCAGAACTACATTGGGGCTAATTCTAACGATCGTTGCGGCGAGCGCCATGGCTGAGGAGTACTTCACGATCAATGACGGTCAATTAGAGCGCCCAACCGGGTATCGCGAATGGGTCTATGTTGGCACGCCAGTGACGCCCAACGACCTGAACGACGGCAAGGCCGCCTTTCCCGAGCATCACAACGTCTATATCGATCCGAAAAGTTGGGCCCACTGGAAAAAGACCGGAGAGTTTCGTGAAGGCACTATTCTCATGAAGGAGCTGGTCAGCGTTGGTTCAAAAGGCGCGGTGAGTGGCAATGGCTATTTCCAGGGGGACTTTATTGGTCTGGAAGCCACGATCAAGAGCAAGAAGCATTTTCCGGACGAGCCTGGCAACTGGGCTTACTACAGTTTCTCGACACCAGATCTTAAGACGTTAGCGACAGAGGCAAAGGCATTTCCGACAGCGTCGTGCAACGGCTGTCACGCCGGCGCGGCGGCGGATGACTGGGTTTTCACTCAGTACTACCCGGTGTTACGTGCAGGAAAAGCAGCGGGCGAAGAAGGGACGGGCGGCAAGCGATCTGATCTGTCCGAGGAGAAATAGTCATGCGCCAAATCCGACTCATTGGTATTGGCGCCGCAGCTGCGATTATCGCAGGATTGTCGCTGACTGCGATCGCAGCAGATGAAAGCTTTTCACCGTACGTGGATGAACGCGGAAATATCAGTTTCCCGGACGGGTTTCGTACTTCCATGGTGCACCTGGGGTCCTGGTTCGTGCCGGAAGGCGGCGCGAGCGGCTTCCATGATGTGTACACCGAAAAGGAAAGTGTTGAGGCGTATCGCAAGACCGGCAAGTTTCCTGACGGTGCCACAATCGTCAAAGAGCTACGGGCCTCTGATGCAGGCACCTACACAACAGGTACGAATGTCAGCTACGCAACCGACGGGCTCAAGCAATGGTTTGTGATGATCAAAGACGAGAAAGGACGCTTTGAGGGTAATCCGATCTGGGGTGATGGTTGGGGTTGGGCGCTATACAAGCCCGACGATAGAGGGACAAATGTCGCTTCCAACTACCAGACCGATTGCCTGGGTTGCCATGTGCCGGCCAAGTCCAACGACTGGGTGTATACAGAGGCCTATCCGACTTTGAGCAAGGAGCAGCAGTAACACAACAGACGGTGCATCTTTACAAAGGAGCAATAGCAATGACTACGACAACGAATAAGATCAATCGAGAGGACCTGCGATCGCGTCTCACGCCAGAGCAGTATCGTATTACACAGCAGAAGGGCACCGAAGCCGCCTTCTCGGGTGAATATGTTGATTGCAAGGATGATGGCACGTACTCCTGCGTCGTGTGTGCGAACCCGTTGTTTCGTTCCGACACGAAGTACGACTCAGGATCCGGATGGCCGAGTTTTTGGATACCGCTGGCAGGAGACAGGGTGCGTACAGAACTGGACGAGAGTCACGGAATGCGGCGCGAGGAAGTTCTGTGCAGCAATTGCGATGCGCATCTCGGCCATGTTTTCCCCGATGGGCCGAAGCCAGGCGCAAATCGATATTGCATCAACTCCGCGTCATTGGAATTCGCCGCGGCTGCAGAGAGTGATGCCTGTGACGTAGCATCTGCTGACGGAGTTTCATAATGCACTCGGTTGCCCCTGAACTGCGGGAACGACGAACGCCAATGCCGATTCCGGATAGTCACTTCGTCAACGGCGCGGAGCTGAAACCACCGTTTCCGGCTGGCCTTGAAACGGCCGTCTTCGGAATGGGTTGCTTTTGGGGTGTTGAGAAGCGCTTTTGGGAGCTCGAGGGCGTCTATACCACGGCGGTCGGATACGCGGGCGGGACTTCGGTGCACCCGACCTACCAAGAGGTGTGTGCGGGAGACACCGGGCATGCTGAGGTCGTACTCGTGGTGTACGACCCAGCTGTGATCAGCTATGAAGCATTGCTTAGGTCATTCTGGGAAGGACACAATCCCACTCAGGATTTTCGCCAAGGCTACGATATTGGTTCGCAATATCGCTCGATCATCATCGCCTCAACTGACGTGCAGCTCAGGAAGGCGCAAGAATCGAGCATGCGTCATGAAGAGAAGCTTTCGTTGGCCAGCCATGATCGGATTACCACCGAGATCGAACTCGCGTCGTCTTTCTATTACGCCGAAGAGAAGCATCAGCAGTATCTCGCCAAGTACCAGGGCGGATAGCGTGCATCTCTAATCGATGATCTGTTTTACTGCACCCCGGTACTCATGAAGCATCGGCGAGTGCCGGAATCGTCTTTTTCAACATCAGGTACATATAAAGATAGACAAACATCGCCGCAACGGAGGCCGTCGCACACAATATGAACACGCCGTCATAACCGAAGCCGTAAGCCAGTACCGTCGCCGCCATATTCGGGCCGAGAAAATTACCCAAACCCTGCGCGGCAGGGATCAACGCAGGGAATCTGCCGGAATGATCGACGTTCGCGATGGTTGCTGCCTGGTAGATGTCAACGAAAATCCAGCAGAAGTTAAAGAAGAACATGCTGACCGCCACGGAAGCGTTAGTGATGCCGAAAACGAGCATCAGGACGATGCCGGCCTGGAATACCAGGGTGACAAGCAACGGTCGTGCCAGTCCGTAGCGGTTACTGAGTAGCACGGCGAACAGGCAACCAATCACCGAGAACACGGATGACACCCAGAGCATGCTGGCGACCCATTCGGGTGAAGCGTCGGTGCCCACAGTGGATAATTCAATATAAGTCCAGTAAGCGCCGATGTTGATATAGGTAAAGACGATCGCTGTCAGCACCATCCATGGCACGTAAGCGGGTACGTGTTTGTGCTCGGCGTGATGCAGACCACCGGGCTCCTCAACATCGACCTCGACATCCAGCGCCCTATCCGCCGGACGCCTGGGTAGCCACGATATGAATAAGAGGCCGATGATGTAGGTGGCAATGAGCGCTACGTAGACGCCTTCAATAGAGAGGAATGGCAGCAGCTTGAGCTCGGCGCCCTGCGAACCGGCGAAGGCGAATAGCTCTAAACCAAAAGCGAACGCGGGTTTGGAGTGACCGGCGATGGTTGCTACTGCGATACCGGTATAAATTCCACTGCCGATGCCAGCTGCCAGGCGGAGCCAAAGCGTGACTTCGTAGCTTTGATAAAAAATACAGAGTGCGTTCGCAGCAATCGCTAACAGTGCTGCACCTGCCACCATGTAACGACGATCAATTCTGGCTACATATATCGCCGAGATCACGGCGCCGATCGCAAGCCCTCCAAGATCAGCACCGGCCACCCGACCAACCTCGATCTCGGAAAATCCCAGGTGGTTAACCCACGCCGTGCTGATTACGGGGAGACCGACCATGACCGCATAGCCAGCCAGGGCCATGTAGATGCCGATGGTCAGCGATCGCCAGTCGTCGAATTCAGTCCGGTGATGCAGCAGTTTGCTGTCGTCGTCAGTCATCCTGATTTGCTCCCGAATTTCTTAATTCCGTTTGAACATGAGACAGGCCTTGCGGTCGACCGCCAGTCTAACGCAGTCGCCAGCGGTGGGCGCCATCGCGTATAGGCATCGTAATACGAATCGTTGCGTGAGATTTGCGAAGACGAGCTGTGAACCGCCAGGTGAGAATGAATTACCTGGCTTGTTCTGCTGCGATTTGCCCGGAACTCATGGGCCAGGACGGGCAGGCGTTCTAAAAACAGACCTGACACCTTTTCGTGTAGAGGTTATGCGGTAGCACTGACCAGATAGCATTTTATGGGGAGCTTACGACGCGTTGCTGAGGGAGTGACACTTTGAACATGCCAGCAACGCACCCAAGAGCATTTTCAACTACATCGGTCCAACTCTGGGTGCCTTTGTTTGATCCGTCTGTGGTTCATTGGCATCGGCAACACGTGTTGCCTGGCACGAACCGGGACTCAGCTTGTTCTCAATCACGCATCCTACGTTATACGTCTGCAAGTCGTGAAGCGTCTGTTCTTCAGGTTGTGACGCAACCTGATAACGTACGGCGAAACCGAATTCGAAAGACGCACCCGCGGCTTTATCCGGAGTCATCTGTCGGTAACCCGACTCGATGTCAATTACCTGAGAAGAAAACTCACGCATATCTTTCACAACGGATATTCCGGGCGGGAGATCGATCGGTATTTCTGTGTTGTGCGCTTTCGAATTGTAGTAAAGGGTTTCCGCCGTCAGGGTCACGTACTCGTCCGTCAGGTTAGAGAAAGTCACCGACTGTTCTTCAATCATGATGCGAAGATGGTCGTCGACCAGGTTGAACTTTGGATACAGCTGCTCAAAGTCGCGTGACAATATCGTTACGCCGATCTGCACCCTGGTCGGTGACTCGGCGGAGGCGATAACCTGTTCCGGGCACTCGGTATTTAACAAATAGTTTCCGTACGAAATGTTTTTGCAATGCACGTTGTAGACTCGCGTACTCGGCTCAGTCATTTCGACCAGCCATTCTTTCTGTGCGAATACTTCCCGTTGCA
The DNA here is from genome assembly GCA_964403695.1 of uncultured Woeseiaceae bacterium. Lineage (GTDB taxonomy): Bacteria > Pseudomonadota > Gammaproteobacteria > Steroidobacterales > Woeseiaceae > SZUA-117. The sequence goes on from CAYOHF010000112.1 coordinate 10,190, forward strand.
ATGCTGCCATCGCAGACTCCGCTTTTGCTGCGCAACGGCGGGCGTCGCACGGCAGGATCGTGTTCTTTTCCAGGCTGGCCGCTGGCTTCTCAACTCCATCTGCAACAGAGAGATCCACGAGTTGAGTGAAATCGATATCGTCCTGGTAGTATTCCGTCAATCCACTCATTGTCGGCTGTACTTCCAGCTCTACACGGTCGGTGCGATTTCTCGTATCCGACATTTGCATCGTTAGATCGGACAGTTCCTGACGGGCTGCGCTAACTTCGGCGTCGTATTTCTCGACCAGTGCGATCAACTGTCGCCGGTCGACGTCGAGACCGGTGTTTACCAATCCCTCATCCACAGCGCGATTAAATTCAGCTTCATTGAACGCGGTCTCGTAGGTCTGCTTTATATTGGTAACCTTGCCCGCTGTACCGACGGCGATGCTGCCGTTGATGATCTTGTCTAATACACCAGAGTCTTTGTCGCGGAACGGGTGAGTGGGGCTGCAGCGATGGCCTTCCGGATAGACCTGCGGCATGCACTCGGCAACGCGGGTATCGAATGCCGGCGACAGGTCATTCAGGCGAACCGCGTAACCTTTTTCAAAATCAGATTCCGATTCAGCGACCGTTGTAAACACCCAGGACCCGGCGCGCTCTCTGACGAGATTTGCATAGACAGGACTACTGCCAAGGCTTCCGCCGCCGGCAGGATCGGTTGCTAGCGGTACAACAGATTCTTGAGGCGGGTTACTGCCACAAGCTGCGCACAAGACAGACAGGAGCACCAAGACGGAGCCCCGCATAAGATTACGTTTCATATTCATTCGCCCAAACGAAGTGTGAACCGGTAATGGCGCGGAGTATAACGAAAAGGTGGGTGGATACTGTTAGGAATTGTGTCGCATTTTGGCGACGTACTGAAGCATTGGCGCGATGTTCCAGAATTTTTGCGGAATTGGGAAATCGCCCGCTGGGCGGGCTCCTACATTACTATTTAGAATTGTAGGAGCCCG
>CAYOHF010000113.1:0-11099 GCA_964403695.1 uncultured Woeseiaceae bacterium
TGGGCGGGCTCCTACATTGCTAAATAGAATTGTAGGAGCCCGCCCAGCGGGCGATGTCCCAAATCCGCAAAAAATACCGCAACATCGCGCCAACGCTTCAGCCCATCGCCAGGAATCTCGTTTTTTTGGGACAGCAGTGGTGCTGGATCAATTTTATGAAAACTCGCGAAGACGAATCGAGCACGTTTTAGCGTTTCAAGCAGCTATTCACTCCACGCCGCGACAGACCGCCTCGATGGTGTGACCATCGGGATCGATAACGAACGCAGCATAGTAATGTTCACCGTAATGCGGCCTCACGCCGGGGGTACCTTTACTCAATCCTCCGACCTTAAGCGCTATCTCATAGAATTCGTCAACTGCTTTACGCGACTTTGCCGCGAACGCGACATGCATACGCCCTTTGACTGCTTCGCCTTTGCCAATCCAGAATTGCGAGCCAGTCAGTTTTCCATATCCCGTCCCCTCGCGTCCTTCATCCGTTTTGATATTCATGAATGACTCGATATCGAGTGCAGCAAGTGTCGAGGAATGGAACCTGCGACTTGCCTCCAGGTCTCTCACAGCAAAGTCTATGTGATCAAGCATCACTGGGTCTCTGGCCAGATGCGTTTATTGACTCGACTTGGATCGACTACTGGCGGTGAGAAGCCTCCAAGAGGCGTCAGTACTTATTCCTTGTCGGACGAATCGCCGGATTCTCCAAGCTTTCGATAATAATCCGCGATGACTTCGCGGTGTGCATCAGGTATTTCATCTGTCGTGTTCGTCCACACACCTTCCCGGTCTTGCCGCGCCGCTTTTGCGAGAGCCAGTTCAAGTTGCTCAACCAGTGACAAGGCAAGGCGTGCTTCTCTCTCCAAAAGTTCCGGGTTACCACTAAACTCAGTGGCGCGAATGTCCGCGGCCAGTCGCCGCAGCTCGTCGATGTCTTCAGCAGACGTGCCCGCAGCGCGGAGTCCGTAGAACAAATCGGGAATCACCTGGGAAAGACTGTCCGCCTGGCCTTCAACTTCGCGGCTGATATCTATGTCGTTGACACGAATGCCGGTTGACCGTTGCAGGTCATCGCGACCTGTTGACGTTGGCGCACCACTGTTCGCATCGCCCTCTGCCAGACGTTGCAGGTTTCGTCTGAGTTGTTGTGTTTCCGCCAGGGATTCCGCAACGCCATTTGATGCCGGGGTTTCTGTCGGATCGCCGCGGCCCTGTCCAGCCATCTTTTCGGCCCGTTCAATATCTTCACTCAACTGCCGTAACGCATCTGTAACGGCGCTCTCACTGGCAGCAACGTATACAGCCTCGCCCTGCTCAATATAAGCGGCGGCGACCGCAATGCGGGTCTCGATTTCCAGCTCACGAAGCTTTTCAACGCCGGCGCGGAGCTGATTGGCGGCATCCGGTTGTTGGTCGTCTATCTGCAGCGCCGTGTTGCGCGCGTCTTGTTCGAGCTCCTGGACTTGAGCTTGAAGACGGCGCTTGTCTTCGGCCAACTTGTTCTCTTCGTCGACCGTCATACCGCTGTCGAGTCGATTGAACTCGTTTCTGCCAACCTGAATGCCGCGAATGGATTCCTGTAACTGGTCGTCCATTGCCGACTGCGTTTCATAAATTTCACTCGCACGTTCTGCAAGATCGCCAAGCGCAGCCTGCATCGCTTGCTCGCGTTCCTCGATTGCCCGGTCTCGCGCTCCTTCCAGTTGCCGCCTGGCTTCTTCCGCAGCGCGGCGCAATTCCTCGGGGCTGCTGCCCTCGCGCGAAGCTTCATTCATCGCGCGCACGGCGCTGTCGAGACGGCGCTGCAGCTCGTCCATCTGCTGGTTGCTTTCTTCGCTGCCGGAAGACTGATTCGCGGAGCTGCTCGATGAACCTTGCTGGCCATTTTGAGCTTGCTGACTTTGCGACTGACTGGAGTCAGTGCTCTCCTGCATTTGCTCGAGACGGTCACGCAGTTCTTCGACCTCCCGACGCAGCATTTCCTGTTGCCAGCGCTGCGCCGGTGTTGGCGTTCGGGTCTGATTAAGATTTTTCGCGAGTTGTTGTTGCCGACGTGCGAGGTCACTCAGATCATCGGCGGCCTCATCCATACTCTGTTGCTGGGATTCAGGCGTCGCCGAACTGCCGGTTTCGTACTGATTCTTTTCGAGGTCCATTTCCATTTCAAACATTTCGGTCAGGTCCCGACCTGCTTGTCCGCCACGGCCACCACGATTGTTTGCCTGCATGGAGACACTGATATCGGTAAACACCGCCTCTGCCGCAAGCAAGTGCTGCAATGCTTCCTGTTCTGGCAGTATCGCCTGCTCAAGTTCGATTTCACCCAGGCGCTCGGCGGCAGGAATCATCACTTCAGCCGCTTTATTCAAGTTATCAATGAACGTCGCGATATCTTCAGCAGAAGCGGTTAGCTGACGCGCCTGTGTTCTGAGCACGAGCGTCTCCACCTGGTCTTTTAGCGTCGCCTGGACACGGGACAGCAGCGCAGCGTTGTCCGCGACAAACGCAGCATCGTTACGCCGGTTTTCCTGCTGCTCACGAATCAGGTTCCACGTCGAAACAATAATTTCTTTCTGCCGCTGTGAAATTTCGTCTTGTTGCGGGCCCTGTTGTCCACCCTGCTGTCCCGACTGCTGCGATTGCGAATAACGTCTGTCAAACGGTTGCACATCAATAAAGAAAATATCAGTGCGTGATGAATTCTCTCTATCTGTTGCAACTGCGTAGTAAGAAACCAGGTCGCCAGGTACCAGCGAAGTGTCTGCAGAAAGAACCGACATGTTTTCCAGGAAAAATACGTGATCGATCTCTGCAACCTGTGTATCAACCGGCAGATCGATGGCTTGCCAGTCGGCTCCATTGACCGAGTAGCGTAACTCGAGAGACTCAAGCAGAAAATCATCTTCTACCAGAATCCTCGCGCTGACTTCCTCGATGCCACTGGCACTCCAGTCCCTGCCCGGTCGTGCGAATTCAATGGTCGGACTTTCGTCATCCAGTAATGTAATGAAATAGTCATCAGTCAATCGAATTTGTTCGCCGCCAACTTTCGCCGCCACAAAGTACTGACCATCCCCGGCGACCGTGAATATCACGCTCGCAGTATCGCCATCAATACGCAGCGGTATTACCTGATCATCCACGATCAGTTCGCCTGGTGTCATGGCCCGGTCGGATTTGATCTGTATCTCGACCTCTGTATCGACAATTGCTCGTACGTCGCCGCCTGGATCGATCGTTTCCGGATCACGATTGGTCCATTCCGGGAAGTGATAAGTTAGTGCCAGGTTTTCGACAACCGGCAAATCTACAACGTTGACCTGGTAGGTCGGGCTGCGCACATTGCTTGTAGAAACGTAGTATTGCAATGGCTCGCGGACAGAGAAGAACGTAAATTCAAACTCGTCGTCATCCTCCGACATTTCAACTCGCTGCCATTCACCGTCCGCAAAGCTCGCATTCGCCCACGCCTGGCCTGGTGCGAAACCCTGCATCGTCGCTCGTACGCGTACGGTGCCACCCATACGAATACCGTCGTCACCCGGTATAACTTCGATGCTCTGTGGCGGCAGTAAATCAGGAAATGCCCAACCCAGCCAAAGGTGTCTTACGCCGTAGGCATAGTTACCGGGCCCGGCCAGCGCGAGAAACAGCAAGCCGACAACAGCGATTCCTGCAAACGACAACGCGAGGGTAAATTCCCTCTGCGTAACCTGTTTTTCCGGCGGATAATCTTCTGCCACGCGCAAGGTGTCCTCAGCGAGGAATTCGCGTAACGGGTTGTCGCTGTCGCGCATCTCGACATAAGTTTCAACGCGACCGCGGAATGCCGCTGTGCGCGCTTCGATTGCTTGAGATGCATCAGTTTCGAGATTTCGATTGGGTCGGACGATAAACCAGTAGATAAGAGCGGCCAGGGTGCCGATCAGAATGACGCGAGCCGCGATGATCTGCTCATCCGGGAAGCCACTGCGAATAGCAATGGCCACGGCGACCACGGTGATGACAAGGGCGGTGATTGCTAGTATGGCCGCACCACGTGCCAGGAGCAGTTGCTTCAGGCGCAGCCGGAATAAATTCAGGTAACGATCAAATTTCTCTGTGAAATTCATGCTCGTTCCTGTCGACGGGGACTAAGGTAGGTGTTTCCAAGAACGGATTCGCCGATGATGACCAATGCCAGGAGCAGCAGCAGCCAGTGCCAAAACTCCACCGAAACCGGTTCCTGTTCGAGTGCCCGGCTACCAGCAACGGTGGCAGCGGGACTCTGGCCTGCAGTTGCGTCTTGCCAGCGATCGAGAACCTCCTGGGATATCGTCTGCAGATCCGACTCGAGCGGATCAATATTTACGGCAACGCTTAGCTCTTCCTGTGTAGTGTAGACCGTGTAAAAGCCCGGTTTATTCAATTTAATTTGCTGTTCGCGGGTCGTATCTGCAAGCGACAGGACCCTGTTGCCGTCCGGATCGACGACCTGACCGGAAACGCTGCCCACCAGTGCCAGGGGTAATGTGGCACCAGCGATATGCGTTTTGGCGATGTTATTGGTCCCCGACAGATAGCGAGCCGTTTCAATGATGAAGCTCACAAAGACCGGGTGAACGGGGAAATCGTTCCAGCGATTGTTAAGGCCACCAAGCACGAGCAATAACCGGCCTTCGCCAATCCGTCGCTCAATCAGGAATGGCTCGTTATTCTCCAGTCGAATAAGAACCTGGTCACCCTCAAGCGCCTCAACCGGCATGCTGCGGGTAAAATTGACGTTATGCCATCCCTCAGTTTGTGACAAAAGCGGGTGCCCGGTATCGATCTGGCCAATCGACAAAAACTGGCTGCCGGTGTTGTCGATACTGGCAGGGCTATGGCGATGACCGCTTACAGGAAGCGTTTCCAGGCCGACGGCCCGTTGTCCCGCAAACGCGAGTAAGTTACCGCCGCCCTGCAGGAACTCTGTCAACGCAGAACCCAGTTCTGCATCGACTGAGCCGATGTCATCAACGACTGCCCAGGTATATCTCGACAGGACGCGAGAATCGAACTGGCCGGCCACCAGGGTCTGTACATTGAAACCGCCGGCCGACTCCAACGCAGCCGACAAGTAGGTCACCGGCAAATCGTCACTGGCGAAAGTTATCAGCGGCACTTCTGTCGGCGGCTTCTTCTCGACAATGTGAAATTGTAGATTATCGGCCTGCAGGTCGTCGTCGGTAATAATTCTGACGGTCACCTCGTTGTCACCTTCGATATATTCCGGGTTTGCGAATTGCACGGTTTGTGGTCCGGTCACGCTCAGTCCGCGCGATTCAAAAACGACGTCGTTCAACACTAGCTCGACTTCCGCTACTCTTTCACTGTCGCCGTACCCGTTCAATCCGACGTCCAGCCCTGCGGCTGTTTCCCGCACGTACTCCACCGACCAGTTAAACGGCGCCCCGGTCCCAACAACGTAGGGAACGATTTCTGCAATCTGTGACGACACCAGGTCAGAAAAACGCACCGGCATCGCGCTAGCCTGAAAATCACTGATGACATGCAGGGTTACAGGCGCTGGCATTGTCTCTGCAAGACGGCCTACCGCCCTCGTCATCTCACCAAAATCCAGACGCAATGCGCTGACGGACAGTCCGGACAGCGCCGCGCGGTGTGCCGCCTTTTCGCCACTGAGATCACTGGCCAGACGTAAACTACTGTCGGCGGAGAGAACCTGTACCAAGGATTCGTTCGGCACGGCGTCAATCGCACGCCGTGCCGCACCAATAGCCTGGGAAAAAACGCCGGCCCTGCTCATGGAGACTGATGTATCCACGAGGATAAGATGGGTGCCGGACACCTCGTCTGCAAGAACGCCCGGCGGACGATAAAAAACCGGTTTGGCAAATGCCAACGCGAGCAATCCGAGCAATGCGACGCGCAACGCCAGCAAGACAAAGTATTTGAGTTTCCTTTGCAGATGCACCTGCTGCTCTGTTGTTTCGAGCAACATCGCCGAACTGAATGGTTGCCTGACCGAGCTTTGTGTTTGCAGGCGATGCAACCAGAACGGCAGCCCAATCGCCAACGCGCCAATCAGGAATAATGGGGCGAGCAGAGTCACCTCTACTGCCGCCGCTGCCGAAAAAGAAGGTAGTTGCGCAGTGCCTTGTCCAGTGTATCGCTGGTGTTAACCAGCACATGATCCGCACCAATACTCAACGCTGCTTTCTCCAGCGAGTCGATATGAGAACGAATGCGCTCCGGATAGGCTTCGCGCATAAATTGTGGCGCAACTTCAACCGCCTCGCCGGTTTCGAGATCTTCCAGCAATACATTGCTATCGAATTGCGGATCGAGTTCCTGCTGATCCAGGACCTGGAAAAGCACAACATCCTGCCCCTGCCAGGCGAGTGGACTGACGCCCGCAAGCAGCGATTCCGTGTCGCAATAGAAATCAGAGATGACCGCTACCAGCCCGCGCCGCGATATCTGTTCAGAGAATTTCTGGAACGGTTTGTCGAATTTCGTGCCGGTCGTCGCCTCAGCCGCATCTATGCAATGCAGGACACCCTGCAGTTTTCCAGCCCGGGAGGATGGTGGACGATAATCCCTGACCTCCTCGTCAAAAATCATACAGCCAACCGCGTCATGCTGTCGTGCGGCTAAAAATGCGAGACTGGCGGCGAGGAATTTTCCGTAACGCAATTTACTAACTGGCGGCCCGCCAAATCCCATTGACGCACTGGTGTCCAGCAAAATCATCAGATGCGAGTTTGTATCGCCAAGAAAACGTTTGATGTACATGCGCTCGGTTCGCGCGTAGACGTTCCAGTCTATAAAACGTGGATCATCCCCTTCGTTGTATGCTCGATATTCCGCAAATTCCTGGCTGAAACCAAATGCGGGCGATCTATGCAAACCAATCATGACACCCTCAACCACCGAACGCGCCACCAGGTCGAGGTTTTTCAGACCGGCAAGCACCTTGGGATGTAACAGGTCCCTTGCCGTGGAGCGCTTGGATTGCAACGCTGACATCGTTAGCCCGAATATTTCATGAGTGGGCGGGGCTGTCGGTTTCTGTGCCGCGTGCAGCGCGTTCGATCGTGGGAGAGACGTAGCAGGGACTACGTGTCGAGCAGGATCGGGCGCGATGTGCCGGCACAGGAAGCGACAGCCCGGCAGGCGTCAACTGTGACGCTTCGACATGCGCCAATAAATGCCCAACAATTTGAATCATATACTGTTGTCCTTTTCGGAAGCCGATACTCATGAATTATTCGGGCCGACCGTCAACCTTGTCAAGCATCGCCAGCAACACATCATCAACCGTCATCTGGTCTGACTCAGCAAAATAATTGCACAGGACACGGTGTCGCAGCACTGGCAGTGCCATGTTACGCACGTCCTCTTTTGTTACGTGGTAACGGCCCGCCAGTAACGCGCTGGCTTTTGCAGCGAGGTTCAAAAACATGGTAGCGCGTACGCTGGCACCGAAATTGACGTAGCGTTTGACGACGTCGGGTGCATTGTCCTCACCCGGCCTTGTCGCTCGCACCAGGTCAACTGCATAACGATTCACCGATTCCGCAACCGGAACCTGGCGAACCAGCCATTGAAACTTTACAATTTCCTCTGCGTTGGTACATGCCGAGACGGGCGGAATATCGACCCGCGTGGTAAATCGATTGACGACCGCAAGCTCTTCATCGTCGCTGAGGTAATCCAGCAACACATTAAACAGAAACCGATCCAGCTGCGCCTCGGGCAACGGATAAGTGCCTTCCAATTCAATCGGATTCTGCGTGGCCAACACGATAAATGGCGGTTCAAGCACGTGATTTTCACCGCGTACAGTAACGGTACGTTCCTGCATCGCTTCGAGCAGCGCCGCCTGTGTTTTCGGCGGAGTCCTGTTGATCTCGTCGGCCAGCAGCACGTTCGTGAAAATCGGCCCTTCTACAAATGTCCATGAGCGATGGCCGGTTGCCGAATCTTCTTCAATGATGTCTGTGCCAGTGACATCTGTCGGCATCAGGTCGGGCGTGAACTGAATTCGTTTGAAATTCAGCCCGAGCGCATCCGCCAGCGTTTGTACAAGCAGCGTCTTCGCGGTACCTGGCATGCCGGTGATCAGGCAATGCCCGCCTACAAGCAGCGTTATCAGTAAATGTTCAACAACATCTTTCTGCCCAATAATTACCTTGCTGACTTCCGTGCGCAACGCAACTGTCGTCTTCTGGAAACTACCGATGAGGTCGCGCACTTCATCAGACTCGAAAACATCTTCCTTTTTTGTCGCCATATTTTTATCCGTCTTTACTCTTATATGTTAGTTAACCGCATCGACCTGCATCATTTCCAGCAACAATCGCTGTGCTGGCCTGTAATTTGGTGCTATTTCCAGCGCCTGCATGAGTTGCTTCTGCGTCTCATCCCTGTCGCCAAGTTCATGGTGTGCCATTGCAAGTCGATAATGAGCAATCGCTTTGTCATGTGGATCAAGCGCCAGCGCAACGGCAAATTCCTGCAGTGCCTCCTCCGCCCGATCCCTGTCCAGCAACAACTCGCCGAGCATGCCATGTAATTCCTCATCGAATGGATCAACGAGATTGCTACTCATTAAGACAGCTATCGCATCGTCGGTTCGACCATCCTCGCTGAAGCGGCGCCCCAGTTCCTTGAGGGAATCCGGGTCATAGCCACCATTTCGCCAGAATTTCTCGAGCGCAGCCGTCGCCGCGTCGACATTGCCAAGTTCGTCTTCAGCCCGCGTAAGTGCCAGGTACGGACTGTCCGGCTCTGTATATTGTGGCAACCGGTCGACCAGGCGATTCGCGGCTTCAATCGTACCCTGCCAGTCGGCAGCATCGATTAGTTGTGTGATCTCAACCTGGGTTGTATGCCACTCCTCCAGGTTATCGAGTATTGCGCCATGCTCGGAGACAACGAAAGCAGCAAATTCCCGGTCGAATTGTGCAACTGCAATATCCAGGACTGACTCTATCGCTTCCTCTGTCTGCAAACCGCCCTTGTAGGCGTACAAAAGTTCGCTTAGTTTTTTCTCGCCGTAATGTTGATCAATGAACTGGCAAACAAGCCCCGCCTGCATATAGGAAACGATAACCTGGTTTTCATAAGTCGGCCGCACAAAGCCTTCGTCAAGCCCTGCAATCGGCAGGAAAAGATCGTCCTTCATTGCGCTATAAACGGACATAGGAATGCGCACGCCCGGATTCGGCCCGCTACGCCATTCTTCAAAAACGGAGACGCCCTCGCTGAACCAGCGCGGCACCAGGTGGTCGGACGCCACGAGCGTAAAAACATGCGCCATTTCATGCCACAGCGTCGTGCCCCACTGAAATTGTTCGGCCGGCCGTGCCGTTGGTGAATCCATAGCGACAACATAACCGAAGGTCGCGCCAAGAATACCGATGCCCGGCATCCCCGCTGTACGCACAGCGAAATCCTCGTGATCCGGGTACATCTCAATGACGACGGACTCGCTCAATTCAAAGTCATAGCGTCGCGTGAACTCATCGATGCTGTCGCGCGTCAGCGTTATCGCATACGGCGCGATTATCTCTGCTTCATCCTTGTGCAGGCGCAAGGTAATCGGCACCTCGAAACTATCGCCTGGCACCTGCGGATCGGTGATCAGCTGAAAATTTGCGAAGGAGTCCAGCAGGCGCAACGTATTGACCGCGACCGGACTGAACGGATCGACATTGTGTGCTGTTTCCAGGTGCTTTCTGGCCCGATCCATCTGATTGTCACGCAGCAGATTCACACCAAGCTCTTCATGCGCTGCCGCCAGTCCGGGCTCGATGTCGACTGCCTTCTGGTACATATCAATCGCATCGCGATAGCGACGTGTAATGACATAGAAATGTGCCGGAACAGCATAAATGTCGCCAAAATGTGGATTGTATTCAAGTGACATTGCAGTCCAGCGACTTTCACTCGTGTTTTGCAACAGATCTGACGCGGCGCGCAAAGCGTAAAGCTGCAGCGGTGGCCAGTCGTGCCGTTTAATTATTTCCTCTGCCGTCGCCATTGCCGCCAGCGCTTCTGCGTGGTTGCTGTTCTCAAGCGCAAGCCTTGCTACCAGCAACCAGGCGCCCACCCGCACACCGTCATCTGTTGTTGCATCGGACAGCAGCGGTTCAAGAAGAACATTGGCGGCATCATCAAAGCTGCCGGCCAGGACGCGCGCGGCACCTAGTTTGGCGAACGCGTTATTCGGCTCCAGTTCCAGTGTCTCGTTATAGAGCTCCATGGCTTCGGCGTCCTGGTGAGAATCAGCGTAAAGATCACCCCAGCGGGTACGGGTACCCGCATCATCCGGTGTCTCGCGCATCGCTTGTTGAAACCAGCGGTTAGCCTGTTGCAAGTCATTGAGCGCCCAGGCGGACTCCGCCTTGATTGCAGCACTCGCGTCACTTGCCAGAATTTCTCTGTAACAGTCTGTGGAGTCCTGAATGAGACCGTGCCAAAACTGTTGATCGCACTGCAGCAGTTGCGGATCGTCTATGGCGCCATAATGAATATCGCGCGCGATCGCGGCAGATTGCCCCAGCACGCAAAGAAGAGCTGCGAGAAGGACAATCACAAATTGCCTGTTGGGGCGGGCGACCGCATGATCAATTATCACGCTCTAACTCCTCCTCGCGCGCCTCGATCTCGTTTTCTACCTGTGCGAGCTCAAGCAACAATTGCAACAACGCCGACTGATAATCGTCTACCGTCATTTGGTCGCGAGACAAGCGCAACTCGTCCAGCTGCCCATTCAATAAATAGCGACGCGCGACCAGGTCAGTCAGAACATCATCATCCTGACTTGGACGGCTGACGCTAAGGCCTGCCAGGTTGAATTGATCTGTGCGGTCACCCTCCATACGCGAATGTTCAGTTGCCAACTGACCGTTGCGCTCGAAGTAATCATCGACCTGCCTTTCGGCAAAACGATAAGCTTCCCCCGCTGAAACAACCTGGTTCTTATCCAGATCAGCGCCCGGGTCGCTCAGCGCTAAGGCAAAATAATTGCCAAATTTCGTTGCATGGCGCTCAACACCGCTACGAGTTGCCAGAATGAGCATGCGTTCATCATTCATCAGTGCATCGGCGAG
>CAYOHF010000114.1:0-10612 GCA_964403695.1 uncultured Woeseiaceae bacterium
ATTAACTCGCCGGTTCTGTCACAGCGCAAGTTACGCCAGTTGCTCGGCTCCGGCATGTTTGCCGACAGCCACGCATTTATTGATTTGAATCAGGCGGATACCCACTCGTTATCACAAGCCCTTGAGCAGATTTGTGCCGAGGTCGACCGGGCCATCGACGACGGAAAAATGTTGCTTATGCTGAGCGACCGTTATCTGAAGCCAGGGCTGTTGCCTGTGCATGCCTTGCTGGCGACAGGCGCGGTACACCAGCATCTTATTCGGAAAGGCCAACGCTGTGCGGTCAACATCATCGTGGAAACGGGAGTCGCAAGAGACGCACATCACTTCGCGTGCCTGATCGGATGCGGAGCGACCGTTGTGTACCCGTATCTTGTATATCAAAGCCTTAACGACCTGGCGACACGAGGCAACATAGATCGGCAGCAACAACTCGGTCGGAGTTATCGTCGTGGCATTCGTAAAGGGTTGTTCAAAATCATGTCCAAAATGGGTATCTCCTCGATATCGAGTTACCGCGGGGCACAATTGTTCGAAATCGTTGGATTGCACGATGAAGTAGTTGAGAGATGTTTTACCGGAACAGTCAGTCGTATCCAGGGCGCTAAATTCGACGATCTTCTTAAAGACCAAAAGGAACTTGCACATGCTGCCTGGGATCCGCGAGAGCCACTAACGCAAGGTGGTTTGTTGAAATATGTACACGGCGGTGAGTACCACTGCTACAACCCCGATATTGTCTCAACACTTCAGGCGGCGGTGCGCACCGGGGACCTCGAAAAATATCGCAAGTATGCAGACCTGGTGAATAACAGGCCTGTCGCGACCATTCGAGACCTGTTTCGACTGCTGCCGGCGGGACCAGAGGTGCCAGTCGACGAGGTAGAATCGATTGAAAGCATTCTGCCGCGATTTGATAGTGCTGGTATGTCCCTGGGTGCATTGTCCCCGGAGGCGCATGAGGCGCTGGCCATCGCAATGAACCGTCTCGGCGCACGCTCAAATTCCGGTGAAGGTGGCGAAGACCCGGCACGTCACGGCACGGAACGAAAATCAAAGATTAAACAGGTCGCATCCGGCCGCTTTGGTGTAACAGCACAATACCTGGTCAATGCCGAAGTTATTCAGATCAAGATCGCCCAGGGCGCTAAACCTGGCGAAGGTGGCCAGTTGCCCGGACACAAGGTCAACAAAATGATCGCAAAGCTGCGCTATGCAAGACCCGGCGTTGGCTTGATATCACCACCACCACATCACGATATCTATTCGATTGAAGACCTCGCACAACTGATTTTCGATCTGAAACAGGTTAATCCGGAGGCACTGATATCAGTCAAACTGGTAGCCGAACCCGGCGTAGGTACAATCGCCGCCGGGGTCGTCAAAGCGTATGCCGACCTCATTACGATTTCCGGATACGATGGTGGTACCGGCGCGAGTCCATTGAGTTCCGTGAAATATGCCGGGTCTCCATGGGAGCTTGGACTCTCGGAGGCGCACCAGGTTCTGCGATTAAATGACCTGCGCCACAGGGTGCGTTTGCAGGCCGATGGTGGACTCAAGACCGGCCTCGACGTTATCAAAGCCGCCATGCTTGGTGCCGAAAGCTTCGGTTTCGGAACGGCGCCAATGATTGCGCTCGGCTGCAAATATTTGCGAATTTGCCACCTGAATAATTGCGCGACTGGCATTGCGACGCAAAACGAAGTGCTGCGTAGCGACTATTTCATTGGCCTGCCGGAAATGGTCGAGAATTTTTTCCGTTTTATCGCCGAAGACGTCCGCTATCACCTCGCGAAACTCGGCGTCAGGAATTTTGCAGACATCATTGGTCGTGTCGATTTGATCGAATTATTACCTGGCGATACCGACAAGCAAAATCAACTTGATCTAAGACCGATAATCTCGGACGCAGGAGTCGCGCCGGAAAAACCGCAGTTTTGCACGGAGGCGAGAAACGAGCCATTCGATCAGGCAGACCTTGCACGGGAGATGCTAACGACAACTTTGCCTGCTATCGAAACAAAATCGGGTGGAGACTTTAACTTCGGAATTCACAATTACGACCGAACAATTGGCGCCAGCATTTCTGGAGAAATAGCCAGACGCTACGGCAACGAAGGTATGGATGATGCGCCTCTGAATATCCTCTTGCACGGAACTGCCGGCCAAAGCCTCGGTGCATGGAATGTATCAGGGCTGAATCTGGACCTGGTCGGCGATGCTAATGATTACGTCGGTAAAGGCATGGCCGGTGGGCAGATTATTGTACGGCCGCCGACGGACGCTCTGTTTGTGGCCAAAGATACCGTCATAGTCGGCAACACCTGCCTTTACGGTGCGACCGGTGGCCAGTTTTTCGCTGCCGGACAGTCAGGCGAGAGATTTGCGGTGCGCAATTCCGGTGCACTCGCCGTCGTCGAGGGCAGCGGCGATCACTGCTGTGAGTACATGACCGGAGGGGTCGTCGTTGTGCTTGGGCGCAGTGGTGTAAATTTCGGTGCGGGCCTTACCGGTGGCTTTGCCTACGTGTTGGATCTCGATAGGGATTTCGTCGATCTGTACAACCACGAGCTGATTGACATCCACCGCATCACGCCGGAGAGCATGGAGTCGCACTTACACCACCTAAATAGCCTGATAATACAGCATGTTGAGTACACGGGTAGTAAATGGGGCGCGGAAATACTCGAAGACTTCCGTACCTTCCTGCCGAAATTCTGGGTAGTGAAATCGAAAGCAGCCGAGCTCGGTTCGTTGATCGAATCTTTGCGCCAAGCAGCGTGAGCGACCACGATGTCTAAACACCCTCTGCAGTTTCTCGAAGTACCACGTCGCAATCCGGAAAAACAACCGGCAGAAATCCGCATCAAACATTTTGACGAAATATATGGTCGTTTTGACGGGGCCGATGCGGCAAGCCAATCCGGACGCTGCATTGCCTGCGGCAACCCGTATTGTGAATGGAAATGTCCGGTGCACAACTACATCCCCGATTGGTTGCGCCTGGTCGAAGAGGGAAAACTTTTCCAGGCGGCGGAATTGTCCCACCAGACTAATTCACTGCCGGAAATCTGCGGTCGGATCTGCCCGCAGGACAGGCTATGCGAAGGGGCATGCACGCTCGATGATGTAAACGGAGCAGTCAGTATTGGCAGTATCGAAAAATACATTACCGATGAGGCGCTAAAACAAGGCTGGCGGCCCGACATGTCACACATAATTGATACCGGCAAGCGCGTCGGCATCGTTGGTGCCGGTCCGGCCGGTCTTGCCGCGGCTGATGTGCTTGCCCGCAATGGAATCAGATCTGTTGTCTATGATGCGTACTCCGAAATCGGTGGCCTTCTGACGTTTGGTATTCCTTCATTCAAACTCGAAAAGCAGGTCGTAAGAATACGCCGCGGAATCTTGCAGGGCATGGGCGTCGAGTTTGTACTGAACACGCACATTGGCACCCAAAAACCGTTCCAGGAATTGCTCGATGAATTCGATGCTGTGTTTCTTGGCATGGGAACCTACAAATTCGTCAAAGGCGGATTTCCGGGTGAGGATTTGCGAGGGGTTTATGAGGCACTTCCATATCTCATTTCGAATGTAAACCAGGAACTGGGCATCAGTCAGCCCACGCCGCACGTCGACCTGGCCGGCAAACGAGTGATCGTACTCGGCGGAGGGGATACCGGCATGGACTGCAACCGAACAGCGATCCGCCAGGGCGCGACGTCCGTGACCTGCGCCTATCGCCGCGACGAGGAAAACATGCCCGGCTCACGGCGTGAAGTGGAGAACAGCAAGGAAGAAGGGATTAATTTCCTGTTTAATCGACAACCTTTTGAAATTGTCGGTGAGGATCATGTCACCGGCGTTAAAGTGATTAAGACAAAGCTCGGCGCCCCCGGTCCCGACGGCAGGCGGAGCCCGGAACCCATCCCGGGTAGCGAAGAATTGTTGCCCGCTGACGCGGTAGTGACCGCATTCGGTTTCGGCGCGAGTCCGGCGGACTGGTTTACGGATTTTGATATCGGCGTAATGCCCGGCGGCTTGATTGAAGTAAACAATAACGGGCGCCTGCCGTTTCAAACGACGAACCCCAAAATATTTGCCGGTGGCGACATGGTGCGGGGTTCTGACCTCGTCGTGACTGCGGTATTTGAAGGCCGCGAGGCTGCTGCTGGTATCGCCAGTTACCTGGCCGTGTAAAGCGGTGACCGACGCCGCCTGATCTGCACTTCATTTGACGCAGGGAAAATTGTTCTTGCACAGGTTGTAGTAATGTAATAGTGTGCTATTACATTACTACATACTGAGCAGACAACAGAACGTGAAACCCAACCGCGACGACACAGCCAGCCAGCGTAAATGCAACGAGGACGCCCTGTTCAAAGCGGTGGACAGCCTGCAGGGCACGCGGGAATGTAGTAATTTTTTCAAGGACCTATGCACGCCAGCTGAGTTGCAGGCATTGGTTGATCGCTGGCAGGTAGTTGGCTTGCTGCGACAGGATCTCCCGTATCGCCGCATACACGATATGACCGGCGTAAGCGTTACTACCATTGGCCGCGTCGCACGATTCCTGAGTAACGGGTTCGGCGGCTACGAGGCCGCCATCGAACGTACTGATCATAAGCATCATCCCCGCAGCAAAAGCGCTTCTCACTGAGGATTACCCAATGAACATTCCAGAGCAGCGCATCAAAATTGCGCTGCAGAAATCCGGTCGTCTGACAGATCACTCACTTGATCTGCTCGCACGTTGCGGCCTGAAATTCACACAAAGTAAAGATCAGCTGTTCTGCTACGGCGAAAACATGCCCGTAGACCTGCTGTTAGTGAGAGACGACGACATTCCCGGGCTGGTAAGTGACGACGTATGCGACCTCGGCATTGCCGGTCTCAATGTCATACATGAAAAGCGTCTCGAACTGCAAAGTAGCGGCAAAACCGCTCTGTATGACCAGGTCTATGCGCTCGATTTCGGTCACTGCCGACTCTCCATCGCCGCTCCCGAAGCGGCCGCATACGAAGGGCCGCATTGTCTGCAGAATACACGCATTGCCACCAGTTACGTGGCAACGCTCGAGGACTTTCTGCGGCAACACAACATTAATGCCGAGATCGTTTACTTCTCTGGTGCTGTAGAGATTGCCCCACGATTGGACAAAGCAGATTTCATCTGTGACCTGGTCTCAAGTGGCTCCACGCTCGCTGCGAATCAACTACGCGAGGTGGAAACAGTAATGGACAGCGAGGCGGTCATCATTCAGACCCGTGCGCCGTTGCCGGAGCTCAAGCAGCGCTGGATCAGCCGCATATTGCAAAGACTGGACGGCGTTCTTCAGGTAAGGGAGTCGAAGTACGTCATGCTGCACGCGCCGCGATCGGCACTCGAACAAATTGTTGCGTTGCTGCCCGGCGCTGAGTCGCCGACCATAATTCCACTCGAGGGCGACGGCGACAAAGTTGCGGTGCACGCTGTATGCCGTGAAAACGTTTTTTGGGAAACGCTTGAGAATCTTAAAGTCGCCGGCGCGAGTTCGTTACTTGTCCTGCCGGTCGAGAAGATGCTGGCCTAAGCTGATGTTTGCGAAAATCAATCACTGGTCATCACTGTCGCCCGACGAACAGGAAGCACTTTTGCAGCGCCCGGCACTGGTCGACAATACACAAACCCGGGAACAGGCAGCGCGAATCATCGCTGCGGTCCGACGTGATGGCGATGCCGCGCTTTTCGAATTTGCCGCGCAGCTCGAAGGCCGGAGTTTGCAGGCACTGCGAGTCACCGATCAGGAATTTACCGACGCCGAGTCTGGTGTTTCATCTGCAGCCAAAGCCGCGATTGACACGGCGACCGAAAACGTCAGGCGTTTCCATGAGGTACAAGTACCTGCCGAAATCGATCTGACCGTTTGTCGCGGAGTACGCTGCGAACGTCGCAACCAGGCAATCGACGCCGTCGGTCTGTATGTACCCGCCGGCACTGCGCCTCTGCCCTCAGCTGCAATTATGCTGGCGGTGCCGGCAGCGATCGCCGCGTGCCCGGTCCGTATTCTTTGCACGCCTGCCGACGAGAATGGCGTTGTGAATGCGGCAACACTATTCGCCGCAAGGCTTAGCGGCATTACCGACGTTTTCAAGATCGGCGGTGCTCAGGCCATCGCTGCGATGGCTTACGGTACCGAAACGGTGCCTAAGGTTGCCAAGGTATTCGGGCCCGGTAATGCCTGGGTAACAGCGGCAAAAACGCTGGTTGCCGGAGATCCCGCCGGCGCATCGATCGACATGCCTGCCGGGCCCTCCGAGGTGCTGGTTATAGCGGATGACACGGCCGAGCCGGCATTCGTCGCGGCGGATCTGCTCTCGCAAGCGGAACATGGCGAAGACTCCCAGGTGTTGTTGGTTACGACCAGTAAAGATGTCGCTAACGAAACCATCCGCGAGGCAGAAACACAGCTTCTACAGTTGGCGCGACGGGATATTGCCCGGGCCGCGTTGCAACAAAGCAGGGTTATCCTGGTAGACGACATTTCTGCCGCAATTGAAGTAAGCAATCGCTACGCGCCCGAACACCTTATTCTGCAGATTGAAAATCCGCGCACGGTACTCAATCAGGTCCGCAATGCAGGCTCCGTATTTCTCGGCAGGTGGTCACCCGAGTCCGTTGGCGACTATTGCAGCGGCACCAATCACGTGCTGCCGACATACGGCACCGCAAGAAGTTACAGCGGCCTTGGCGTGGAGCAATTCATGCGCCAGATGACCGTCCAGGAACTGACAGAAGACGGGTTACGTCAGCTTGCGCCGACAGTTATCGAACTGGCAACACTCGAAGGTCTCGATGCGCATGCACAAGCCGTAAAAATCAGGCTGGACGAAACCGTCCGGGTCGAGGTGGCGTAGTGGCGGTGACCGCACTCGCCAGACCGGAGATACGTGATCTGCAAGCCTACCAGGCAGCGGAGGTTGCCGATGACAACGTAAAAATGAATGCCAACGAGGCGCCGGTGGCAACGGGCACCGGAGAAGCAGATGGCCTCAATCGCTACCCTGCCCCACGACCCGGGGCACTTATCAGACTGATGGCCGACTTCTATGGCGTTGCTGAGGGCAATGTGCTGGTAACGCGCGGCAGTAGCGAGGGCATCGACCTCCTGATGCGTACCTTTTGTTCTGCCGGTCGGGACAACATCCTGCTTACGCCACCGGCATTCGAAATGTACCAGGTCTACGCATCGATTCAGGGCGCCGGTACGATTACTGTCCCGTTACAGGCTGAAAATGATTTCGCGGTGGACACTGATGCCTTGCTCAGTTCGTGTGATGACAATACAAAATTGATTTTTCTTTGCTCGCCAAACAACCCGGTTGGCACGATCATTCCGCGAGCCGAGATAGTACGAATTCTGCAAGCTCGTGCCAATAAATCTGTAGTGGTGATTGACGAGGCCTATATCGAATACAGTGATACGGGCTCACTGGCTACATTGGTAACACAATACGAAAACCTCGTGGTTCTGCGCACACTTTCCAAAGCACTGGCACTTGCCGGCGCTCGTTGTGGCGCAGTCATTGCATCGGCTGAACTTATACCGCTTCTGGATGGCGTGCTCGCTCCTTACGCATTAGCTTCTCCCGTGCTGACCAGTGCCGAGCGTGCGCTCAGCGGCACTCAACTAACAGAGGCACTGGAGTCCGTAAACATGATCGTTGCGGAACGGGAACGATTGCGATCAGAGCTCAACGCTCGCACGGTGGTTGAACAGGTTTGGCCCAGCAAAGCCAATTTTCTATTTGCACGCTTCAGGGACCTTGCTGAAGTCGTAAGCTGTCTTGCCGCTGCCGGCATCACGATTCGTGTTTACGCAGACGACTCGGAACTACGAAATTGTGCGCGAATTACGCTGGCTTCCGCGGCCGACAATGATCGCCTGCTGCGAGCATTGAGGAGTCTTGATTAATATGTTGAAAGTACTCTTTATAGATCGTGACGGTACGCTGATCGAGGAACCCGCCGACAATCAGGTCGATGCCTTGCACAAGGTGCGCCTGGTTCCGGGCGTAATCCGTGCCTTGCAGCGCTTGCAAGACCTTGGTTATCGTTTCGTAATCATCAGCAACCAGGACGGGCTCGGTACGAGCTCATTTCCGCAGGCGGATTTTGAAATTTGCCAGGAACACACGCTCGCCCTTTTCGCATCACAGGGCATTAACTTTGACGAAGTTCTCATATGCCCTCACCGGGAAAATGATGGTTGCGACTGTCGCAAACCGAGAACGGGCCTGCTTACCCGCTTCCTTGCAAATACTGACCTCGACATGGCTTCATGTGCTGTCATCGGCGACCGTAACACCGACATGCAACTGGCTGAGGCGCTGGATATCCGTGGCTTTCAGATAAACAATGGCGAGCCACCGTTGTCCTGGGAAGATGTTTGCATTGCACTTGCGCCCGGCGCGCGAACCGGTGAATTTGCAAGGAGCACCAATGAAACGAGTATTAGTGCAAGCGTAAACCTGGACACATCAACAGCAGTAATGGTGAACACCGGCATTGGCTTTTACGATCACATGCTCGAGCAAATCGCCAAACATGGTGGTTTTAGTCTCAGCGTGCGCTGTGACGGCGACCTCAACGTCGATGAACACCACACTGTCGAAGATACAGCGCTGTGTCTCGGCAATGCACTCAGGATCGCCCTGGGCGATAAACGCGGCATTGCGCGTTTCGGTTTCCAGCTGCCAATGGATGAAAGCGAAGCCAGCGTGTCGCTCGATCTGTCCGGACGCCCGTTTTCAAAATTCAGCGGCGATTTTCCACGAGACCATGTCGGGCAGATGCCCACGGAACTGGTACCGCATTTTTTCCAGTCGCTGGCCGATTCGTTGGGCGCAGCGCTGCATGTCTCCGTCACCGGCAGCAATTCACATCACATGGTCGAAGCCTGTTTCAAAGCGCTTGGTCGTGCCTTGCGACAGGCCATACGCATTGAGAGTGACGAGTTGCCTTCTACGAAAGGCGTGTTGAGCTGATATGCCAGGCACTCGAGTAGCTATTGTCGACAGTGGCGGCGCGAATATCGCGTCGCTCACGTATGCCCTTGATCGCCTGGGTGTCGACAGCACACTAACGCGGGACGCCAGCACCATTCGCAACGCCAGTCACGTAATTCTTCCCGGTGTCGGTGCCGCGGCCGATGCAATGCAGAAACTCGACAGCAACGATCTCTCGGCCGTCATCACAGGACTTAGCCAACCAGTACTTGGCATCTGTCTTGGCATGCAACTGTTAGCAAAAGCATCCGCGGAAGACACCACTGAGTGTCTTGGAATAGTCCCCGCAGCTGCCGAGAAGCTGCAGGTGAGCCCGACATTTCCAGTACCCAATATGGGTTGGTGTCGAGTCAGGCAATCAGAGTCACACGCACTGTTTGCCGGCATAGACAACGATAGCTACTTTTACTTTGTGCACAGCTTCGCACTTCCTGTCGGCGAATATACAATCGGGCAAGCTCTGCACTCGAAACCTTTTACCGCTGTGCTTGCTCACGAAAACTTCTTTGCAACCCAGTTTCACCCGGAACGCTCGGCCAGGGCCGGCTCGAAGCTCCTCAGCAATTTTGCGGCGCTCACGGCGTGAACGTTATTCCTGCCATCGACCTGCGCAAAGGGCAATGCGTACGCCTGCTACGGGGCGATTTCGATCGCCAGACGAATTACAGCGTGGATCCCGTAGCACTTGCCGGCAGTTACCAAGCCACTGGATTCAGCGACCTGCATGTCGTCGATCTCGATGGCGCACTATCGGGACAACAGGAAAACCAGGACATCATCCGCAAAATTATCAGTAGCAGTGATCTGGCGGTGCAAATCGGAGGCGGAATACGCACTGAAGCGCAGCTCGAATCCTGGCTAGCTGCAGGCGTTGCGCGGGTGGTCATTGGCAGTCTCGCGGTAATCCGGCCACATCTGGTCAGTGACTGGCTGAACACTTACGGCCCCGACAAAATCGTTCTGGCGCTGGACGTCACTCTGGATGAAGCCGGCACACCGCAACTGGCCACACACGGCTGGACTCGTTCCGGGAACATGACGCTATGGCAGTGCATCGATACGTATTTGAATGTGGATCTACGACATGTGCTGTGCACGGACATCAGCAAGGATGGCGCGATGACCGGACCAAATTTTGAGCTATATACGCAGCTGCTCGAGAAGTATCCACGCATACAATTGCAAGCTTCGGGCGGCGTCCGCGATATTGATGACCTGAAAGCGCTTAATCGTATCGGCGTGCCAGCAGCCATCAGCGGGCGCGCATTGCTGGATGGCAAAATCAATACTGAGGAGTTGACGACATTCCTGCCCGCCGCATAATTCCCTGTCTCGACGTTCGTGACGGCAAGGTCGTCAAGGGCGTACAGTTTCGCAAACACCGCGTCGTTGGAGACATACTTGATCTCGCAGAACGATATTGCAACGCAGGCGCCGACGAGCTCGTATTTTATGACATCACTGCCAGCCCCGATGGTCGCACCGTCAACAGAAACTGGGTTAGTAGTGTCGCAGCGCTGCTCGACATTCCTTTTTGTGTCGCTGGTGGCATCCGCACTGT
>CAYOHF010000115.1:0-10299 GCA_964403695.1 uncultured Woeseiaceae bacterium
TAAGGGCGATGCTCTACCAGCTGAGCTAAGCACCCGGTTGGACCGCAGGAATCACCGCTGATGCGTGACTCCTGCGCAATCGTCTTCAATACACGGTCGTGAAAACCGTGCTAAATCAAACGATTCTCGTCCCCCCGGTACTGAAGGGCGCGCTAGTTTACGGCTTCCTTCAGGGCTTTACCAGCCTTAAAGCCAGGTACATTGCTGGCCTTAATTTGAATGGCTTCGCCGGTTCTCGGATTGCGTCCCATGCGTGCCGCACGAGCCTTAACAGAGAATGTTCCAAAGCCGACCAGCGATACTGAACCGCCCCCCGACAAAGTCTGCGTTACGCTTGCCAGTACTGCGTCGACTGCCTTGGTTGCATCCGCACGTGACGTACCCGTCTCAGCAGCAACCGAATCGATGAGTTCTCCCTTGTTCATGCATTCACCCTTAGCAAATAATAAATCGTCAAATTGATAATAATGCGGAATGCCAAAAGCGTCGTTCCGCATCTCCGTATACGTCCCAAATCGCAGAACGCGTGCTAACCCTAAAAATTGACGGGGACGGAATGAAACCCGCAAAACCCGTCAATGCCTCGCCAGACCTGACGTTCAGCCTGTCAAAGCACGCGTAGCTTATACCAAGTGCCTAAAACAGCGTCAACAACGCAGTGTTTTAGCGGGTTTCAGAAATTAATGGGGACGGACGATATCGTCGGATTTTGACCCTTTCGCAGACTCTACTGACGGCTCTTTTTTAGCCCCGGATTTGGCCTCGGGAACCGGCAAATGTTGCAGCGCCAGTTCCAAAACCTCATCTATCCATTTCACCGGAAGAATGCTCAGTTTGTCCTTGATGTTCTTCGGTATTTCTACCAGGTCCTTCTCGTTTTCATGCGGTATCAGCACGGTGGTAATGCCACCACGGTGGGCCGCCAGCAACTTCTCCTTCAGACCCCCTATTGGCAGTACTTCACCCCGTAAAGTGATCTCTCCGGTCATGGCTACATCAGCCTTTACCGGGATGTTGGTTAATGCGGATACCAGCGCAGTACACATGCCAACTCCCGCACTCGGACCGTCCTTTGGCGTGGCTCCTTCCGGCACGTGGACGTGCACATCCTGCTTCTGATAGAAGTCCGGATCGATGCCCAAAACCTCCGCCCTGCTCCTGACAACGGTCATCGCTGCCTGGATAGACTCGGTCATCACATCACCCAGTTTGCCGGTATGGGTCAGTTTGCCCTTGCCGGGAACGATTGCTGCCTCGATTGTCAGGAGCTCGCCGCCGACCTCGGTCCAGGCGAGTCCGGTAACCTGTCCGACCTGATCGTTGTCTTCAGCCTTGCCGTAACGGAAGCGCCGCACACCAAGGTACTTTTCCAGGCTTTTCGGTGTCACGCGCACCGAGGCATCCCTGGGCTTCAACAGCAGCATCTTCACCACCTTGCGGCAGATCTTCGAGATTTCGCGTTCCAGGTTACGCACGCCGGCCTCGCGGGTGTAGTGCTGAATGATGTCCAGCACGGCGCCCCTGCTGATCGAAAGCTCGGCCTCCTTCAGGCCGTTTTCCTTCAGTTGCTTGGGCACCAGGTAACGCATCGCGATATTAAGCTTCTCGTCCTCGGTGTAGCCCGCCAGGCGAATGACTTCCATGCGATCCAGCAACGGTGCGGGAATATTCAGGGTATTTGCGGTGCAGACGAACATGACATCCGACAGGTCAAAATCGACCTCAAGATAATGATCATTAAAAGAAGAATTCTGTTCCGGATCAAGCACCTCCAGCAAAGCTGATGAAGGATCGCCGCGGAAATCCATGGCCATCTTGTCCACCTCATCGAGCAAGAACAGCGGGTTTCTCACTGTCGTCTTAGCCAGGTTCTGGATGATCTTACCCGGCATTGAGCCGATATAGGTGCGCCGGTGACCCCGAATTTCAGCCTCATCACGTACGCCACCAAGCGACATGCGGACGAACTTGCGATTCGTCGCCCGCGCAATGCTCTGGCCCAGTGACGTCTTGCCGACGCCCGGTGGTCCGACCAGGCAGAGTATCGGGCCTTTCAGGCGCTTCACACGCTGCTGTACGGCAAGATACTCAAGAATACGTTCCTTGACCTTCTCGAGACCATAGTGATCTTCATCGAGCACTTCCTCGGCACGGCTAAGATCACGCAACACCTTGCTGCGTTTTTTCCACGGCGCTTTCAACAGCCAGTCAACGTAGTTGCGCACGACCGTGGCTTCCGCCGACATCGGCGACATCATCTTGAGTTTGTTTAATTCAGAAGTGGCCTTCTCCTTGGCCTCTTTGCTCATACCTGCATTTTCGATCTTGTTTTCCAGGTCAGCGAGCTCGTTGGGTGCATCTTCCATTTCACCCAGCTCTTTCTGAATGGCCTTCATTTGCTCATTCAGGTAATACTCGCGCTGCGATTTCTCCATCTGCTGTTTGACGCGTCCACGGATGCGTTTTTCGATTTGCAGCACATCAATCTCTCCCTCGATGACGCCGAGCATCTGTTCGAGGCGAATTTTGACATCGAGAATTTCCAGGATGCGCTGTTTCTCAGCGAGTTTGAGCGCCATGTGTGCCGCAACTGTATCGGCAAGTCTGCCCGGCTCATCAATTCCTGAAAGTGATGTGAGGATTTCGGGTGGTACTTTCTTGTTCAGTTTCACGTACTGCTCGAACTGCGCAATGATCGCGCGCACCAGCACGTCAATTTCCCGCTCCTCGGGACGGCTTTCTTCCTCAAGTATTGTGATTTCAGCGGAGAAGTGATCGCCAACCAATAATTTGTCCACGTGGGCGCGTTCTGCACCTTCTACCAGCACTTTGACGGTGCCATCAGGAAGTTTCAGTAACTGCAGGATGGTCGCAAGCGTTCCAATTTCATAGAGGTCTTCCGGCGCCGGATCATCGAGGTCTGCTTTCTGTTGTGCGATCAGCAATATTTTCTTGCTGGCATTCATCGCAAGATCCAACGCGACGATGGATTTGTCGCGACCGACAAACAGGGGAATGACCATATGCGGATAAACCACGACGTCGCGCAGCGGCAAAACCGGAATAGCGCCGCGTTCGCCTGGCTCGTCCAGTGCTTCTAATTCAATGTCAATGGTTGGATCTTCTTCAGACACAGGTATGGCCCTCGCTCATTTGCCGGGTGACTTATATTTCAGGGCTTGGACATGCGTCCGAATCAGCTGAAATCAAGCGATGTTTCTGCCAGAATTTTTGCGCAACGCGACGTGGGCCAACGAAACGGTCGGGCTCACTGCTGCGCACGATCTGGCAGAAACCGTCCCCCCACCCAAGCGAAGAGGAACCAGGTCCTGCTTTATGCCTAAAAAAAGGGCGGTACCAAAATTAAAAAAGAGCCACAGTTGGCGTTATCACTAAAATAACGACGCCCGTTTTTTCCTATCCATTCGACCCGGTCGGTCGAACCTGTTGTTCGACATTGACCGTAGGCGGTTCATCAGACTCATGGATAATGTACGGCTGGGTTTCACCGATTACTACCGACTCATCCAGTACCACTTTTTTCGCCGTAGTCGAAGAGGGCAATTCGTACATCGTGTCGAGCAGCACACTTTCCAGAATAGTGCGCAAACCGCGCGCGCCCGTTTTGCGTTTCATAGCGCGCTTTGCGACGGCGCGTAACGCATCATCGCGAAATTCGAGCTCGACGCCTTCCATATCGAACAGTTTCCGGTATTGCTTTGTCAGCGCGTTCTTCGGCTCTAGCAGAATGCTGACAAGTGCGTCCTCATCCAGTTCCTCGAGCGTCGCCACAACTGGCAAACGACCGACGAATTCCGGAATCAGTCCGAAGCGAATCAGGTCTTCCGGCTCCACCTCGTACAACAACTCACCAATACTCTTCTCTTCCTCACTGGTCTTCACATCAGCCGTAAAGCCGATACCACTTTTCGAGGAACGATCACGAATAATTTTCTCGAGGCCGGCAAACGCACCACCGCAAATAAAGAGGATGCTGCTGGTATCAACCTGCAGGAATTCCTGCTGCGGATGTTTCCTGCCACCTTGTGGCGGCACAGAGGCGACCGTTCCTTCAATCAGTTTCAACAATGCCTGCTGGACGCCTTCGCCGGATACATCGCGGGTGATTGAGGGGTTATCGGACTTACGTGAAATCTTGTCGATTTCATCGATATAGACAATGCCGGTCTGGGCTTTTTCTACATCGTAGTCGCACTTTTGCAGCAGCTTTTGAATAATGTTTTCTACGTCTTCGCCAACATAACCCGCCTCTGTCAGCGTCGTCGCATCAGCAATCGTAAACGGCACGTTCAGGAGCCGCGCCAGGGTTTCTGCCAGCAGTGTTTTGCCGCAACCCGTGGGGCCAATCAGCAGGATATTGCTCTTGGCGAGTTCTATGTCGTCCTTGCTGTCTGAGGCGCGATCGTCAAGACGTTTGTAGTGGTTGTACACAGCAACCGACAGCACCTTTTTCGAGCGCTGCTGACCAATGACATACTCATCGAGGATTGCCTTGATTTCCTTCGGTTTGGGCAGCTTGTCGCGACCGGTTTCACCGAGGTCCTCGAGCTCTTCACGAATGATGTCATTGCAAAGCTCGACACACTCATCGCAGATAAAGACCGAGGGTCCTGCAATCAGCTTGCGGACTTCGTGCTGGCTTTTGCCGCAAAAAGAACAATAGAGGAGTTTACCGTCCTCGTTCTTGCCGCGGGATTCATCGCTCATACTTAAAACGCCTCTTCAACCAAAAATCAATCTGTTACGACTGTCTGTTATATAACACGCACTCTTTTTGCGTGCAAAGCTTCAGGTCTCATATGTGCCAACCAGCTCACACAAGTCGCTGATTTTACTTGGATTCGTCCTTTTCCGTCGCCGGCATTTCGACACGACTTTCAAGCATCGTATCGATCAGTCCATATTTGACAGCATCCTCACCACTCATGAAATTGTCCCTTTCCAGGTCTTTTTCGATCTGCTTCAGGGTTTGACCGGTATGCCGGGCCATAATTTCATTCAGGCGGCGTTTGAGTTCCAGCACTTCTTTGGCGTGAATCTCGATATCGGTCGCCTGGCCCTGAAAACCGGCACTCGGCTGATGCACCATGACGCGCGAATGTGGCAGTGCAAAACGCTTGCCGTTGGTACCGCCTGCCAACAACAATGCGCCCATGCTGGCTGCCTGGCCAATGCAAATGGTGCTGATGTCGCAATTGACGAATTGCATGGTGTCATAAATCGACAGGCCGGCAGTGACGGAGCCGCCCGGGGAATTGATATACAACTGGATATCCTTGTCGGGATTCTCCGACTCGAGATACAAGAGTTGCGCGACAATCAGGTTTGCCATCTGATCTTCAACCGGTCCGACAATGAAAATCAACCGTTCTTTCAGCAGTCGCGAATAAATATCGTAGGCACGTTCTCCGCGGGCGGTTTGTTCAACCACCATCGGGACGAGGTTTAATGCTTGTGCGCTCATTGCAGTTCCTGTTGTCATCCGTTGTAAATTACTTGCCCTGAATTTCGCGATTCAAATTACGCTTCAGGATTCATATATTTTTTGAAGCTGATCTTATTCGTCTTTTCCACGCCATTACTGGCCAGCCACTCGACCGCCTGTTCTTCCATCACCATGGGCTCAATTTGCTCCATGATCTTCGGATCGTTCATGTAAGTGTTTGCCATTTCCTCGGCATTTTCATATCCGGCGCAGATCGTGGCCACGCGCGCGCGCATACGCTCGGCATCGACCTGGATATTGTTATCGTCAACCACGTGCCGAATCAGTAGACCAAGCCGAACGCGTTTTTCAGCATTTTCCAGAAAGTCTGTAATGGGTGGCGCGTCTGCATGATCCTCAACGCCAAGCTGGCGCATAGCTTCGTGCTGCATCGAATGCGCTTCCTGTTGAACCAGTGAGACAGGCACCTCGACCGGGTTTGCCTCCAGCAGTCCCGCCATTGTCTGCTCACGAATATCGGCACGGGTTTTCTGTTCCACTTCGCGCTCCATGTTGGCGGTAACATCTTCACGCAGTTTCTTAATACCACCCTCTTTCACACCGTATTGTTCCGCCAGGCTGTCATCCAGTGGTGGCAGCTCCTGCTCTTCTACGCGGTGCACCAACATGCTGAAGTCGACCTTCTTTTTCGCCAACGCTTCAGCGTGGTAATCCTTCGGAAATTTCACTTTAAAAGTTTTCTCATCACCGGCCTTGATGCCAACCAGCGCTTCTTCAAAGTCCGGCAACATCTGGCCCTGACCGAGAATGATCGGCACCTCGCTGCCTTTACCGCCCTCGATGGGCTCACCTTTTAGCTGGCCATCAAAATCGACAATGACCTGGTCGCCCTCTTTTGACTCACGTTCAACTGTTTTCCAGGTCGCTTTCTGCTTGCGCAGATTGTCGATCATGTCATCACAATCTGTGTCCGATATTTCGACCTCGGGCACGCTGACCTCGATTTTATCGAGGCCCTGCAACTTGACCTCTGGCAGCACCTCGAAGGTCGCGACGAAAGCGAAGCCATCGGCATCTTTCGAAACTTCAGGTTCGATTTTCGGCTGTGCAACCGGATTCAGGTTTTCCTGAATTACCGCGTCGCGGTAGCTCTGGCTCATCAAATCGGTCAATACTTCCTGGCGTACCTGCACTCCGTAGCGCTGGCGGACAACGGTGGGTGGAATCTTTCCCGGGCGAAAGCCTTTGATTTTGGCTGTCTTGCCGACCTTTATCAGGCGGGAGTCCACTTCTTTTTCGATACGTTCGGCAGGCAGTTCGACGCGCATGCGCCGTTCCAGTGTGCCCGTCGATTCGACTGTGACCATCATTAATCTATACCCTTTTCCGTTCCCGGTCGGCGCCTCAAGCGACGCCGGGAAAGCTCGTTAAAACCTTAAATATCAATGAGATATTAATTCCAGAGGACTCTGGTGCGAAAGGAGAGACTCGAACTCTCACGGGTTACCCCACTGGATCCTAAATCCAGCGCGTCTACCAATTCCGCCACTCTCGCGTTTGAGTCCGTCGCTACCTGTACAACCGCATAGTATAACGTGAATTAAATGAGGACAGTCTAGGAATTATCCAGAATTATGCTCACGTTGTTTTATTATTTGCACAATTAGCTCGCCGCGGGCATCCCGACCGGGCAAGCTAAGCCGATAGGCATCTTCGCGTATTGCAAGGATTGACACTGGCCGACACTATTCTCAAATGCGAGGCGTTATTATGTTGCGGATTTACCTTTTGCTGGCAAGCTCAATCTGCGTGACCGCCTGCGGAGGCAATCAGGCCGACGTTGCGCCGCGGGAACAAGCCCCTGCCAGTGCGCAAAGCACGGAGTCGATGTCCGGGCAGGATATATACGAGCTGGCCTGTGGCACATGCCACGATACCGGTGTGGGTGGCGCTCCGATTAGCGGCAATCCGGCAGATTGGGCAGACCGATCGCCTTTTTGGCAAGCAGTGCTTATGGAGCACGCCGAGGCAGGATATATTGAAATGCCGGTGAAGGGTGGCAATGAGGAATTGTCGGACCAGCAGGTCGATACGGCAGTTCTTTATATGCTTGGCGTTTCCTTCCCCAATCGTCCTGCGGAATAAGCTTGAAACCCAACAATGCCCGTGTTGCCTTATTCGCAAATCTATCCGGATTACTTCCATGACCACGAAAGAATCCGCTAACTCCGATGTAGAGGTTGACGTCTCTTCGCTGCGACGTTCAGCGAACGGTGAGACACTAGAGCGCGAAGATCTCGACGATGATCCGTTCCGACAATTTGATGACTGGATGCGCCAGGCCTGCGATCTGGACACACCCGAGCCAAATGCCATGAGTCTCGCCACGGTCGACAAGCATAATCGACCGTCATGTCGGACCGTGTTGCTGAAGTATTTTGATGAAAACGGATTCGTTTTTTTCACCAATCTCTCGAGCAACAAGGCAACACAGATTGGCGACAACGAAAACGTAGCGTTGTTGTTCTTCTGGCCCGACCTCGGCCGGCAGGTATCAATTCGCGGCTGCGCGGAAAAGGTCTCATCAAAAGAGGCGCTACGCTATTTTCTTACCCGACCGCGCGGCAGCCAGATCGGTGCCTGGGTATCTGCACAAAGCAGCATAATCAGTTCCAGGTCTCTGCTCGAGGCGAAATTTGCCGAGATAAAACAGAAATTCGCCGACAAGGAAGTGCCGATACCTTCTTTTTGGGGCGGCTTTCGGGTGGTTCCGCACGAGATTGAATTCTGGCAGGGGAGAAGGAATCGCCTGCATGATCGATTTCTGTATGCGCGACGCGACGGCACAGAATGGAACATTGAGCGACTCGCGCCTTAGCGACGGCTTGGTCGGGAACAACTACCGAAATCAGGCGCCAGATTCAGATCAGAAACCTTGTGCAAGTCCGGCCCCACGCGGATCGGATGCACCTGAGAACCGCACACTGCCATCGTCCAGGTATTCAATCGCCAGACCATTCGCGTTACCAATGTTTCGAACCTGTATTTGGTGACCCATTTTGGCCAGTTGGTTACGAATTTCCTCCGGGATCGCGGCTTCGACAATGAGAGTATTCGGCTCCAGGAACGCAATACGCGGCGCCGATATCGCATCCGCAACACTCATTTCAAAATCGAGCATATTCATGATCATCTGCGATACCGCCTGCGTAATGGTATGCCCCCCCGGCGTGCCGATCGCGACGACAGGCCTGCCATCCCTGAAGATGATGGAAGGCGCGTCGCTCGACATTTTCCGGCGTCCCGGATGAGCATCCATCGGGTTTCCCGCGGGCTCGAATGTGCAATAGCGCAAAGAATTATTGAGCCAGAAACCGGTGCCTTCGGGCATGATTTTGCTGCCGAACAAGCCGCCCAGTGTGACCGTTGCAGAGACGATGTTGCCAAGCTTGTCGGCCACCACAAAATGCGTCGTGTTTTCGCTGTTAGCGGTGACGATGCCACTGTAATCGAAATCTTTTGCTGTCTCTGAATCAATCGTGTCAACGCGGCTCTGCCAGTATGCTGGCGATAACAGCTTGTCGTAGGGCGGTGGTTTCACATCCGGATCACCCGAGAAAGCCAGGCGATCCCAGTAGGCCATCTTGGTCACCTCTGCGAAGTTGTGCAGGTATTCCAGTGAATTGTGCCCCATGTCCCTGCTTTTCAGATGATCCATCATTCCCAGGCGCTCCAGCATCGGAAATGCGCCGGCAGGTGCTGATGGCGTGTAGATGTCATGCCCGCGGTAGTTCAGATGCAATGGCTCCCACCATTCGGCTTCATGGTTCTCGAGATCAACCATTGCCAGAAATCCGCCGGAAGATTGCATCGCTGAGTCTATCGCCTGCCCTAGCGCACCACCGTAAATTGCGTCTGGGCCCTGGTCGGCCAACGTGCGCAGTGTAGTCGCGAGATCCTCTTGCACCAGCCGCTCTCCTGCGACCAGCGGCTCGCCATCTTTCCCGTAGATCTTCCTGGAGTATTCCGAAAATTCTTCGTACGACAATCCGATGTATCGGGCGATGCGTTCGTCGAGCAGGTAGCCCTCGTCGGCCGCCTGTATCGCCGGCTGGAGCAATGCGGCCCACTCCAGCGTGCCATAACGTTCATGCATGGCTTCCCAGGCATGCGCGCCGCCTGGTGTCGAAACCGCTTTCGCCCCGACACGGTTCTCCATGTAGTTCGGCGTCGGGGCACGGTA
The DNA here is from genome assembly GCA_964403695.1 of uncultured Woeseiaceae bacterium. Lineage (GTDB taxonomy): Bacteria > Pseudomonadota > Gammaproteobacteria > Steroidobacterales > Woeseiaceae > SZUA-117. Next base: position 9,711 of record CAYOHF010000115.1, read on the forward strand.
AGCATCGGCAACTACGCCAAGCGGAATTTTTCCGCTGGCATCCAGGTACAAAGGCGCACCGGCCTGTGCTGCATAGACCATGATTGTTCCGTAGCCACCCATACCCGACATCATGGGTTCGACGACATTAAGCGTCGATGCAATGGCTACTGCCGCATCAAATGCGTTGCCTCCTGCATGCAAAATCGATAGACCCGCTTCGGTCGCAAGCGGATGCGCGGAGGACACCATGCCGGACTTGTTGGCTGTTTCACTCGTTTGTGGAGCGGGTTCGGAATCTTGATCCGGGGCGCACGACGCAATGAGACAAACAGAAAGAAATACAGACCAGTAATTTTTGCGCATGATACCCCCATGATTCTTCTTACAAGTCTATTCGAATATATGAGTCAGCGCCCGGTCAGGGCCGACTGAAGGAAAATGGTGGGGGGCCGGGGGCTCGAACCCCGGACCAGCGGATTAAGAGTCCGATGCTCTACCAACTGAGCTAGCCCCCCAATTCTCCTGAAGTGTGTGCCAAATTCTCCCGCGATGTGTGCCAGTGCGGAGAGGGCAGGTGAGAATTTATCTTTAGTATTCTGCTGTTATT
>CAYOHF010000116.1:0-10223 GCA_964403695.1 uncultured Woeseiaceae bacterium
AAATCGCTTGTGGCGCTGGATTCAAGCGCCGAATGATCAGGAATGAAACCGAAATGGCTATATCATTGACCCAACCCGCTGCCGAGCGAGTCAGGACCCATCTCGACACCAGGGGTAGCGGCGTCGGCTTGCGTTTGGGCATCAAAAAGACCGGCTGTAATGGCTTCGCCTATGTCATCAACTATGCAGATCAGGTTAATGATCTCGATGTCGTCTTCGAGGATCACGGCATCAAAGTTGTGGTGGACAAAGACAGCCTTGCGCTCATTGATGGCACCGAGGTTGACTTCGTCAAGGAAGGGCTCAACGAGGCATTTCGCTTCCGTAACCCCAATGTGACCGGCGAATGTGGCTGTGGAGAGAGTTTCAGCGTCTAGCCCGGAGCAGCCATGAATCGCCGCAATGAAAGCGCTAAGCATTCGTGAGTTATCCCGGCCAGGTGGCCTGCAGGGTCACGATTTGAGCGCGTTCAGGGTGTTACATTCATTGCCTGAACCCATTTATCCAAGTAAAATTAAGGGTTGACGTGTGGCCGGCTGTCCTGATGCCGGCTTTTTTGAAACTGATACAAAAATAAGGAAGACCCAATGTCCGTTGAGCAGACGCTCTCCATCATTAAACCTGATGGTGTCCAGAAAAATTTAATAGGCGAAATTTACTCGCGCTTTGAAAAGGCCGGTTTGCAGATTATTGCTGCCCGCATGGTGCATCTTTCAAAGAGCCAGGCAGAAGGATTTTACGCCGTACACAGTGAACGGCCGTTTTTTAACGATTTGGTCAGCTACATGACATCGGGTCCGGTCATGGTGCAGGCCCTTGAGGGAAAAGCTGCGATCAACAAAAACCGCGAAATCATGGGTGCAACCAATCCTGCCGATGCAGATCCTGGAACAGTGCGCGCTGATTTTGCAGAAAGCATCGAAGAAAATATTGTGCACGGCTCAGACGCGGCGGAAACAGCTGCGCAGGAAATCGCGTTTTTCTTCAGCGACGATGGGGTCTGTCCGCGAACGCGATAGATTTTATGAGCGCCGAAACCGAAAAAGCAAATCTGCAGGAGAACCCGCAACCGCGAGTAAATCTGCTCGGGCAGCCCGAGGCTGTCCTGAAGGAGTTTTTTGCGGGTCTTGGAGAAAAGCCTTTTCGCGCCAGGCAGATACTGCAGTGGATTCACCAGCGCAACGTAGATGCCTTTGATGAAATGACGGACCTGTCAAAGAATCTGCGTGAGCGACTGGGTCAGGTTGCAGCGGTTCAGCTGCCAGAGGTGATCGGCGAACAAAAATCGGCGGATGGAACTGTCAAGTGGTTGTTTAAATCCGGTGCCGGCCAGGCAGTGGAAAGCGTATTCATTCCCGAACCCGATCGCGGCACGCTATGCATCTCATCGCAAGTGGGTTGCGCTCTGGATTGCGCGTTTTGTGCGACCGGCGCCCAGGGATTCAACCGTAATCTGAGCGTCGACGAGATCATCGGGCAGGTGACGCACGCGAACCGCAATCTGCCGATTCGTCCCAATAGCAAGCCTGCCGTCACAAATGTCGTATTTATGGGTATGGGCGAACCACTGGCAAATTATCGAAATCTTTTGCTGGCGCTCGATCTATTGCTTTCCGATTTCGCTTACGGATTGTCGCGGCGGCGCATTACCGTGAGTACGTCCGGTGTGGTGCCAAACATTGAAAAGCTGGGCGACGAGCAAAATGTTTCACTTGCGGTCTCGCTGCACGCAGCAAACGATGAGCTACGAGACCGGCTCGTGCCGATCAACCGGATGCATCCTATCAGTGAATTGCTGGAGGCCTGTTGGCGGTATGCAGCGAAACGGGCGAATCGCTTTATTACGTTTGAGTATGTCATGTTGAAAGACGTCAATGATTCACTGCAGCACGCTGATGAACTGGCCACGCTGCTCCACGGTCATCCGGCAAAAATCAACCTGATTCCGTTCAACCCATTCACTGGCAATGAATTTCAGCGTTCCCGGACCACCAGTATTGAAAATTTTCAGAATCGCCTGCGTGAGCGCGGCTTGATCGCGACGACGCGGAGGACCCGCGGCGGTGATATAGATGCCGCCTGCGGCCAGCTGGCTGGTAAGGTACACGACAGGGTGCGAGTGCGATTGAGCGAAAAACGGCGAAGAGTGGCATCAGTGTGAATGCGAAAATCAGTTTTCTGATCGCTTGTCTCGCCGGCAGCATACTCGCGGGCTGTATTTCCTCTGATTCAGGCACCGCTCCGGCAGAGCCCACTGAATATGCGGCGGAGCAGAACTATCAATTGGGCACGCAGTATTTCCGCAACGGTAGTTATGAGCTGGCGCGCAGTCGGTTAGAGCGCGCGGTAGAAATTGATCCGAAATATGCCGAAGCTCATTCGTTGTTGGCGATGACGCTGGTGCGGCTTGATAAGATCCGCCTGGCCACTGAGTCATTCGATCGGGCCGTGCGCCTCGAACCGAACAACTACAGCGTGCGCAATTCCTACGCAGTTTTTCTTTGTCAGCAAAGGCGATTCGATGAGGCGCAAGAGCAGTTCGATCGGGCTATTAATGCCAGGGAAAATGACAACCCCGAGGTGATGATGACCAATGCCGGCGTATGCATGGTGCAAAACGATGACCATGCACTGGCCGAGCAGTATTTTCGTGATGCGCTGAAAGTCAGACCGTCTTACGGTGAGGCACTGATTCAGATGGCATCGCTGATGCATGTAATCGCTGACGACCTCAAAGCACGCGCGTTTCTGCAACGTTACCTGGTGGACAACGAAGCCACTGCGACAGTGTTATACCTGGGCGTCCATATCGAATCGGCGCTCGATGATGAGCGTGCTGCAAATGGTTACCAAAACCGGATTTTCGATGACTTTCCCGATTCCCCCGAAGCGAAACAACTGTTGATTGAAAGGCCATAGACGGTCCACGACGATGAACGAAACTTCAACAGAGACCAATGCAGAAGAGCCGACAGCGCCGCTATGTGGTGAACGCCTGCGAGCGGCGCGGCGCGAGAATGATATCCCGATAAGAGATATCGCCAAAGAACTCCACCTCGACGAGGCCAAAGTTCGCGCACTCGAAGAAAATAATTTTGCATTCCTTGGCGCGCCGGTGTTTGCCAAAGGTCATATGCGTAAATACGCGGAACTGGTAGGCGTGGATATCGACGATGTGCTGGCGGATTATTACCAGTTGGAACGCTCGACCGTCGCACCCCCGGTGGTCGGGCTCAGGCATAAGGTTCCCCGTGATATTTCACTCGGGCCGTGGATAGGGGCGATCCTGGTGATCCTGATTGTCGCGGGCACCGCGTATTGGTGGTTCACTCGCGAGCCGGTGGATACCAGCAGCGCGGCGGTGGAACCAGCGACTCTTGCGCCATTCGTATCAGACACTGTGATCGATTCCGGGCCGGCGCAAGATGCCGGGATAGAGACAGACGATGACGATGCGGAGTCGGTGGAAAGCTTATCTGTGGATGACGTGGCTACAGAGGAAGTGCAACCGGCAGAAATCGAAGCCAATCCGAGCGAGGCAATAGCGACTGTGCAGGCGCCGATTAATAGTGCGCCGAGCTCGTTACCGCAGGTCCGGGTGGAACTTTCCTATACGGGAGACTGCTGGACCGAGGTTTCCGACGCCTCTGGCAGGCGGCTCTTTTATGACCTGGGATCGGACGGTCGCGTGGTTCCACTTCGCGGCGACGCGCCGCTCAGGATAGTGCTTGGAAATAGTGGGAACGTTAGCATTACGGTGGAGGGTAGCGACTATCGCATTCCTGACTCCGCCCGCAGCGGACGCCTGGCCAGGCTGACGATAAACAGACCGTAGCATGTTTCCTGAATTACATTACGCGCAGCCCGACCCCGATCGGCGTATGAGAGATTTGTGGTGAAGCCTAAAGCTGTTCGTGGCATGAACGACATTCTTCCCGAGGATTCCGCGACCTGGCGTTATCTCGAGTCGGTGGTACGCAGTGTCGTGCAATCTTATGGCTACCAGGAAATCCGCTTGCCGTTACTCGAGTACACGGAACTTTTTCGCCGCTCGATCGGCGACGAGACGGATATCGTTGCGAAGGAGATGTACACCTTTGCAGATCGTAACGACGAGAGCCTTACGTTGCGACCGGAGGCGACCGCGAGCATGGTTCGCGCAGGCATAACGAATGGCCTGCTGCACAACCAGCGACAGAAATTGTGGACCTCCGGGCCAATGTTTCGTTACGAAAAGCCACAAAAGGGTCGCTATCGCCAGTTTTACCAGTTTGATGTAGAGGCGATGGGTTATCCGGGTCCGGATGTAGATGCCGAACTGATTATTATGTGTGCCCGGCTGTGGCAAAGGCTTTCGCTGTCACGCCTGACGCTCGAAATTAACTCGCTTGGCACGCCGGATAGCAGGGTCAACTACCGTGAAGCGCTGGTTAATTATTTTTCGACAGTGAAAAGCGGGCTGGATGAGGATAGTATTCGCCGCCTCGGGAAAAACCCGTTGCGTATTCTGGACAGTAAAAACCCGGAAATGCAGGAGCTTATTGAAGCTGCGCCAGTGATGCTGGACTACCTGGATGCGGAATCTTTAGCGCATTTTGAGGGTCTGAGAGCCTTGCTGGATGCTGCAGAGGTACCTTATACGGTTAATCCGCGCCTTGTACGTGGGCTCGACTACTACAACCTGACTGTTTTCGAATGGTTAACTGATGCACTCGGCTCGCAGGGGGCTGTGTGCTCCGGCGGACGTTATGACGGCCTGGTGGAAAAACTCGGCGGACGTTCCACCCCTGCAATCGGCTGGGCCATGGGTATCGAGCGCCTGGTCGCGCTGTATGAGGCCTGCGGCGGTGAAAAGAGCAGTGACGTGCCGGATGTCTATATCGTCGCAGTTGGCGAGAATGCAGCGGGTCGAGGCTTCGAGGTGGCGGAGTCGCTGCGTGACGGTAGTAGTGCGCCGCGGGTTGAATTGAACCTCGGCGGCGGTAGCTTTAAATCGCAGTTGAAGAGAGCTGACAAAAGCGGTGCTGCATATGCCGTAATCCTGGGCGACGAGGAAGTAGTGAAGAACGAAGCTGGACTGAAACCTTTGCGCACAGATGAGGATCAGATGAATGTGTCGCTGGATGATCTGGCAGAGATCATCGGCGAACGGCTGAAGAGATAAGTGCTGGTCAAATATGAACGGAGCCGGCAAGGCCCCTTTTAATTAATACGCAATAGTCGAAAAGGCAATACTTGTGGAAGAACTATCGGAAAAAGAACAACTGGATGCAATGCGTTCCTGGTGGCAGGAAAACGGTCGCTATGTGATCGGCGGCGTCATGCTGGGTGTGGCAATGCTGGTTGGCTGGAATCAATGGCGTGGTGGAATTGCGGAAACAGAAACCGCGGCATCGGCCCTCTATGAGGATGTCATGTCTGCAACCGGTGTCGGTAACCTTGACGCTGCCAGTGTCGCAGCGACGGATCTGTTTGCCGACTATGCGGCAACGATCTATGCAGCGCAGGCTCGTCTCGCAATGGCGCGGCTTTATATGGACAAAGGGCGTGACCAGGATGCAGCCGATGTGTTGCGTGTTTTGGTGGAGTCCGGTGGGGACAATGAAATACAGCTTATCGGTCGATTACGGCTGGCGAAGGTGTTGCTCTACCAGGACAAGGCAGAAGAGGTAGTCGATCTTTTGCAAGGCCAGGGCGAGCATGCTTTTGCGGCCCGCTATAGTGAAGTTCTTGGTGATGCTTACACGGCGCTTGGCTCATATGCTGAAGCCGAGACCGCCTACACGGTTGCCCTGCTTGACGATCCTGCGGTACGCACGGTCGACAACGCACTTATTCAATTGAAACTCAATGATTTGCCGGCACCAACAGAAGTTGCGGCGGGCACTGAAACTGGCGCGGAAGTCATCGATGTGACTGAGCCTGTTGAAGAGACGCCGGACGGACAGGACGACGAGAATGGAGACGAGGCATCGCAATGACGGCGAATGCTTCACAGGCTCGGGCACGATGGCAGCCGCTGCTGCGTGCCGCGCTCATCATGCTGGCTGTAGTAACCGGTTCAGGTTGCAGTATGTTCGGTGGTAACGATGATGATAAGGAGTTGGAGCCGACCGAACTGGTCAAGTTCAAGCAAACCCTCAAGGTCAAAAAAATCTGGTCCAAAAAGGTGGGCGATGGCTCGGAGGCTCTGCGCGTAGCACTGAGCCCGGCCAGCGACGGCAACCGAATCTACACTGCGAGCCACGATGGCAAGGTTAGTGCGTTTAACCCGGAAAATGGCAATCTGGTCTGGCAAACAGAGCTCGAACTAATTTTGACGGCAGGGCCGGGTGTTGGCGATGGCCTCGTGGTTGTTGCCGGTTATGACGGCGACCTGATTGTGCTGCAGGCTGAAGATGGTGCCGAAGTCTGGCGCATTGATCTTGCTGGTGAGTCTCTGGCCAGGCCTCTTGTCAGGGATAATTTAATCGTCGTCTACACCATCGATGGCAGGCTGCGTGTTCTGTCCGCGTTTGATGGTTCAGATGTGTGGTCGGTCGATCAAAGTTTGCCGGCCCTGACCTTGAGAGGTGCTACGGCTCCCGTCATTGCAGGCTCGGCAGTGATCGCAGGATTTGATAATGGACGCCTGGTCGCCTCGAACCTGGTAGATGGCGAGCAGTTGTGGGAGGGCATCATTACATCAACAGCCGGGCGTTCAGATCTGGAACGTCTTTCCGACGTGGATGGGGCGATGGCTGTCGTTGGCCAGGACGTCTATGCCGCCGGCTATCAGGGCCGCGTCGTCGCGCTGGCAGCGGAATCCGGGCAGGTGCTCTGGTCGCGCGAGATGTCGGCCTATGCGGGCCTGGCTGCTGACTGGGACAACATATACGTGGCCGTCGATGAGGGCGAGATCATTGCGCTGCTGCGGCGTAACGGCTCTGATGTGTGGCGCAATGAGTCGCTGCTACGTCGAGAACCCACGGCGCCGGTTGCTTACAACACGGCAGTCGTGGTCGGCGACTTCGAAGGTTACGTACATTTCTTTGCTAATACCGATGGCAGGCCGCTGGCACGCGTGCGGGTTGGCAAAGGCATGATTTCCGGTGTTCCGCTCGTTGCGGGCGGCAAGTTGTTTGTGCAAAGCGAGACTGGCGTTATTACGGCGTTCGACGTGCCTGAACCCGCACCCAAGGGTGATGCACCTGAAGTTGCGGACGATGACGAAGCGGAAGCGGAAGCCGAAGCCGAAGCCGAATCCGAGACCGAGACGGAATAGCCAGGGTGCCGGACAGACATGCTTCCCGTAATTGCACTCATTGGTCGACCAAATGTCGGAAAATCGACTTTATTTAATCGTCTGACTCGCTCACGCGACGCACTGGTCGCCGACTTCCCCGGGCTTACCCGCGATCGTCAGTACGGATACGGCAAACTGGGGCCCGCTCAATATCTCGTTATTGATACCGGCGGTGTCGCAGGTGGTGAAGTTGGTATCAACGAACTCATGGTCGATCAGACTGTGGTTGCCCTGCAGGAAGCCGACGTTGCTATCGTTCTCGTTGATGGTCGCAGCGGCCTGACATCTGCGGATGAGCACGTTGCCAAACTGGCGAGAAAGCACGCGAAAAGCACCTGGCTGGCAGTGAACAAAGCCGAAGGGCTGGATGCTGATATAGCCTCCGGTGAATTCCATAGTCTCGGACTGGGCGAACCGGTCGCCATTTCTGCGGCGCACGGTGATCGCATTAGTGCACTCATGGATGAAGTGTTGGCGCCATTCGTAACGGCAGACGCACAAAGTGTAGACGCGGATGAAGAAGATGCCGACAAGCCACTCAGAATTGCCGTTATCGGCAGGCCGAACGTTGGTAAGTCAACGCTGATCAATCGTTTGATTGGAGAGGATCGCCTCGTTGTCTTCGACCAGCCGGGCACGACCCGGGATAGCGTTGCCGTTCCCTTTGAGCGAGACGACAAAAAATACCTGTTGATCGATACTGCCGGTGTGCGCCGCAAGTCAAAGGTCCACGAAGCGATCGAAAAGTTCAGCATCATCAAAGCGCTGCAAGCTATGGAGCGCGCGCAGGTAGTCATCGCACTGCTCGATGCGCATGAAGGCGTAACGGAACAGGATGTTAGCCTTATGGGTCTCACGGTTGAGCGCGGTCGCGCCCTGGTTGTGGTGACCAACAAGTGGGATGGTCTTAGCAACGACCAAAGACGGCACGTCAAAAACGAACTGGACCGTCGGCTGCCATTTCTCGAATTCGCGGAACGCATGACTATCTCGGCGCTGCACGGCACGGCGGTTGGCGACTTACTGCCGGCCGTCGAGCGCGCGTATCGCGCCGCAACACGAGATATGTCGACAAACGACCTGAACAAGGAACTGGAAGCAGCGGTGATCGCGCACGAGCCGCCTTTGGTCCGGGGTCGTCGGATTCGTTTACGTTACGCACACCAGGGCGGACGCAATCCGCCAGTCATCGTCATACACGGCAATCAGACTGAAAAACTGCCAGAGGCGTACCGCCGTTATTTGATTAACCGTTTTCGCAAGAAATTTCGACTGCAGGGCACACCGGTCAGGCTGGCGTTCAAATCCGGCGACAATCCATTCAAAGGCAAACGCAACAAGCTGACGCCGCGACAGGAACGAAAACGCAAACGCCTGATGAAACACGTCCGCAAATAACTACGATTGCAAGAATCGTAGTAACCTCCACCCGTAGGAGCCCGCCCAGCGGGCGACAAACATTTTGGTGCATGTTGAAAACATGCCCCAAAATGTTTGCAAAACACCAACCCACCACACCCGCTAAACCGAAATCACCCGCCGAAAAGACCTATACATAACTCCGCAAACCTTAAGCCGCATAACCTCACTTCCCCAATCCATGTAAAATCAGGTATGGACACCGAAAGCGAAACAATAAAAATCCAGGGAAAATTCCCCATGCACCGCGGTGGCTTCCTCGAATCGCCGACCATTGCGTACGAAACATGGGGTGAGCTGCAAGGCAAAGGCGACAATGCCTTGCTGCTGTTTACCGGCCTGTCGCCGTCCGCCCATGCGGCATCGTCGCCGGAGAATCCTGCACCGGGATGGTGGGAGGACATGATCGGTTCGGGCCTGCCGCTCGATACAGACCACTACTTCGTCATTTGCATTAACTCACTCGGCAGTTGTTTCGGCTCGACGGGCCCTGCGTCCATTGATCCGGCGAGCGGCGAAAGGTATCGGCTGCAATTTCCGGTGCTGACTCTGGAAGACGTCGCCGATGGCGCTTATGCGGTCATCAGGCAGCTCGGTCTGGAGAAAATTCATACAACCATTGGTTGTTCCATGGGTGGCATGAGCGCGCTGGCATTTTGTGTCCGTCATCCGGAAATCAGCGAGCGGCTGATATCCGTCTCCTCGGCCAGTCGGGCCCTGCCTTTTTCGATTGCGATCCGTTCACTGCAGCGCGAGCTCATCATCCAGGATTCGAAATGGCTTGGCGGGAATTACGATCTTGCTGATCAACCCACGGGTGGCCAGCGTCTGGCGAGGAAACTGGGCATGATTAGTTATCGCTCGGCAGAGGAGTGGGAGCAACGTTTCGGTCGTGAGCGGGTCGCGTCCGAGGATCATGCTGGCAATCCGTTCTATATAGATTTCGAGGTTGAGTCTTACCTGGAATCCAGGGCAAACCGCTTCACCGGAAATTTCGATCCGAACTGCTACCTGTATTTATCGCGCGCGTCCGACCTGTTTGACCTGGCCGAGCATGGTGGTTCGCTAAAGGCCGGATTCAGCAAGTTAAACCTGCAACGCGCACTCGTCATTGGTGTGAAGTCGGATATTCTTTTTCCATTGCGTCAGCAAAGCGAGTTGGCCGAGGGTTTGTCCCAGGTCGTGGAAGACGTGGAATACCTGCCTCTCGATTGCATCAAGGGGCACGATTCGTTTCTCGTGGAAATGGACGAGTTTCGTCCGATCTTCTTTGAGTATTTCGAGACCTGTGCGACGCGTTAGCCCGAATATTTCATGAGTGGGCGGGGCCGTAACCTTTCGAAATGGACAGCCAGGTGCTGACCTGTTTCAGTCATTTACTGTCATCGCTGTCCCATTTAGACGAGTTTGCTGGTCGTGGGCTGAATCGTTGGCGCAATATTCCGGTATTTTTGCGCGTTTGGGCCATCGCCCGCTGGGCTGGCTCCTACATTACTAATTAGCATTGTAGGAGCCCGCC
>CAYOHF010000117.1:0-10094 GCA_964403695.1 uncultured Woeseiaceae bacterium
GCGGAGCGCAGGGATGCGCGGGAGCGACCTTGCCGCGAATAAATCTACTCGTCCGAGATTGACACCAGGTCGATACCCATCGCCTGGATGCTGCTATTCAGCGCCGGTACGTTTTCATTCCACACTATGTCGAGCTGATCAAGATTCATCTCTATCGCGCTGCTAAGTTCACTTTTAACCGCGAGTGCACTGGTTGTCGGTCGTGCATCGCCAACATCAACCGTCCGCATCAGGCTGGTCAATTTGTTATTGAGCCGGATCGGGTAATTCAACGGGTCCTGGCTACTTTCGTTTTTCGTTTGATACAAAGCTTCTTCTATCGGCGTAATGGTATTAATCAGTGCAGTGATTTCTTCCTGTACGCCTGCCGAACCAATATCTGCTAAATCAGCCTTTTCCAGTCTCGTTTGAAGGTTTTCAAGTTGCGATCTTAACTGGCGGATTTTCCTGATCTCAATGTGAGCTCGAGACAGCAGATCGCGCGATTCCAGGACAAATTGAAACTGTGCCGCATAGTCTGCCGCCGTTGACGAAGACCTGGGGTCAGTAATAATTTCAAACACAACATCCTGTGAAACGTCGCCAACCATCAGTTGCGCACGATAGCTCCCGGGCACCGCTTTCGGACCTTCTTCCATATCAGCCCACATGATGAGGTTCTCAAATCGCTCCATGCCGGGATATCGCATATCCCAGACGAATCGATTCAAGCCCTTGTCGGCGCTAAGCACCCGAGTGTCGGGTGGATCATCAGGGTCTGGTTCCTCTTCTTCTGTATCGTCTGTCGGCGGTTTCCTGGTCCAGGTCCAGAGCGGATCACCACCTGTAGCTTCAAACACCTGCAACGAAATTTCAGTTTCCTCAACGGGCTCCGCCGCCAACGAATAGTGGAATACGACACCAACATGCGGATTCATACCGGCGTTGTCAGGCTCGTCGTTGCGCTCACCGACCGTCAAACGATAGCTCGGTCGCGGCGTATACAAATGCGCCGCCTTGTCTTCTACGGCCTTTGTCGTTTGTTGCAATACCGTCAGGTCATCCAGAATCCAGAATCCACGACCCTGGGTTGCAGCGATGAGGTCCTGCTCCTTGATGGCAAGATCAGTAACAGGCACAAGCGGCAAATTCAGCTGCAGCGTCTGCCAACTATTGCCGTCATCGTTTGAATAATAGATGCCGCGCTCTGTACCGGCGAACAGCAGGCCTTCACGATTGGGGGCGGCACGCAATACTCGCGTAAAGTGGTCATTCGGAATTCCGCCGGTAATCTTTTTCCAGGTCGCGCCCCAGTCACTGGTGCGGTAAAGGTAGGGCCGAAAATCATCTGATTTGTAACTGGTAGCGGCAACATAGGCACCACCCGGCTCAAACGGGTGAATTTCAATGCTGTTTATCTGCGCCCACTCCGGGAGCCCTGACGGCGTGACGTCGTTCCAGGTTGTGCCACCATTTCGTGTCAGGTGAATTCGCCCATCGTCGCTGCCAGCCCAGAGCACGTCTGTTTCATGGTGCGATTCGGCTAACGCGAAAATGGTGCCGTAGTATTCGACGCTGGTGTTGTCTTTGGTAATCGGTCCGCCCGACGGTTCCATTCTGCTTTTATCATCCCTGGTCAGATCGGGGCTGATTTGCTCCCAGGTCTGCCCCATGTCCAGGCTGCGAAAAAGAACGTTCGCCGCTGCGTACAGGACATTCGCATCATGGACCGAGAACGCGATCGGAAAATTCCACTGAAATCTATTTTTCAATTCTGCAGCGCCCCAACCCATTGGGTTGTCTGGCCACACGTCTATAGCACGCACTCGCCCGCTGCTGTGATCCACCATGCGCAGGTAACCGCCGTATGAACCACCGATTACAATATTCGGATCGTCCGGTTTGGCAACAATGTGACCGCTTTCGCCACCTGCCGTTGGCTCCCAGTCGCGAACACCGATCGAGCTGCCAATTGCCGAGCGCGAGCGAATACGAACGGATGAATTGTCCTGCTGACCACCCAGCAAACGGTACGGGAAGTCGTTGTCTGTCGAGACACGGTAGAACTGTGCCGTTGGCTGATTATTCTGCGCCGACCAGGTTTCGCCGCGATCGTAAGATACGTTGGCACCGCCATCGTTCGACTGAATCATACGTAAAGCGTCACCCGGGTCTATCCACAAGTCATGATTGTCACCGTGCGGCGTATCAATTTCCGTGAATGTTTTGCCGCCGTCTTTTGAATGATGAAAACGCACATTTAATACGTAGACGGATTCTTCATCCGCCGGGTCCGCGTAAATTCTGCTGTAGTACCACGCTCGCTGTCGCAGGTTGCGCTCTTCGTTGGTCCTGCTCCAGCTCTTACCGCCATCCGTAGAGCGAAACACACCACCGTTCTCCGCCTCGACAATTGCGTAGACATTTCTGTTGTTACTGGGAGAAACAGCGATACCGCTAATGCCAACCGGACCTGCCGGCATTCCTTCGTTGCCGGTTAGCTCGGTCCACGTGTCGCCACCGTCAACGCTTTTCCACAAGCCCGAGCCTGCGCCGCCACTCTCCAGGCCATATGGCGTTCTCAATACTCGCCAAAAGCTTGCGTACAAAATCCTCGAGTTGGTCGGATCCATTGCAAGATCTACAGCACCAACATCGTCACCGACATATAGAACTCGCTCCCAGCTTGTTCCACCGTCTTTCGATCGATAAACACCGCGTTCTTCGTTTGGGCCAAACAAATGACCCATTACCGCCGCGTAAACAACATCCGGGTCTTTCGGGTGGACGCGTATTCGTGAAATGTGTTGGGAATCCGTGAGGCCGATCCGCGCCCAGGTTTCTCCGGCATCAGTTGACTTCCACATGCCATCGCCTGGCGACACGTTGCCACGAACCGTTTTTTCACCGCCGCCGACATAGACGACATTCGGATCCCACTCCGATACCGCCACGGCACCAATGGAACCGCCAAAAAAACCATCGGAAACGTTGGCCCAGGATTGGCCACCATTCTGTGTTTTCCAGACACCACCGCCAGTTGATCCGAAATAATAGGTTTCCCTGTCCGCCGGTATGCCTGCTACCGCGGCAGATCGACCACCCCGATATGGACCAACCTCGCGCCACTCCATCGCCCGCAGATTATCCGGAAAACTGTCGCGATCGACTTCCGCGAAGGCCATAGCCCCTACGCCAAGCAATACCAGAACAATAAATCGGCTTATTCTCGTTACGAACATTTAGGGTTTTCCTTGCATCGATGGCGATTGACCAGAGCATCCAGTCAGCTTCTCGCCCCAGGCGAGATTCTTATCAGGCAACTTTACTACCAATGGCGGGCACTATACCAAACGGGGATGGCATACAAAAAAGGGCCAGCATAAATGCTGGCCCTTTTTGTGACGTGCAATGGCAGTTTCTGTTAGAAACTCCAGCCAAACTCAACTTTAAAGCCCGTAATCGTGGAGTCTTCAGCACTTCCCAGGCCATCCAGTTCCCAGACATTGTAGCTGCCTTTGACAAACGTGCCGCCAGGCATTTGGTAGCGAAGTCCAAGTCCCGCACCATAGCTAAAGGATGTCTCAGTGAAGGTACTGTAGTAATTATTACAAATATAACCCCAGTACGGATGCCAATAGCATCCGGTTAACGGCGGCCCGTCGGCGACATTTGAATCAAAGTAGGACCAGCCAAAACCGCCCTCCACATAGGGCGTAAGCGGCCCCTCGGAAAAGTTGAAGGTTCCTTTGATGCGGCCGTTGAACTGAGAAAATTCGTGATCAATGACTGTTGTCTCGGGTGGAAAAACATCATCATTGACGAGTTCTGCCCGGTAATCCGGTCGTAGCCAATCCAGATCAACCCCGACCGCGAACTTATTGGTGAGATTGTAGCTAAGATTGAAGCCCAGACCACCGGCACCATCAATTCGCAACGATGAGCCATTTTCGCCATCCATGTTCTTGGAGTCCTGGTAAAGGCCTGCAATTGACCATTCCCAGGTTCGGGCTCTGTTCTGCGCATCTGAAATTGCGGGTATTGCGATAATTAGAATCGCGATTAATAAACGATACATCCTGCTTCCTCTGAAGGTTCTTGTTCATTTTGCGGTCGCATAGGCTACCCACGTCTGCTGGCATTGTCACCTGTTAATCCTGCAGTCCATTGCGGGCCAAAATTCGGGTCGTCAGCGATGCTGGATTGCCGTAGTCTTGACGCCCCGGTGACCCGGCAAGTCGTCGGCTTATAACGATAGAGAACATGTAACTCTTTGAATTAACAGTATTTTCGGAGCCATAAGATGACAGCAGTAAGAAACGCCCTGTATCTCCTCCCCGCCGTGATGTTTGTCGTGAGTTGCGGCCAGGAACAGGCACCAGATGCCCCGCCGGCCGTAGAGCCGGCCGTTGCCGCGCCGGCAACGGTCACAGCGACGGATTTGCTGCCGCATCAGCAGCTGGCACGTGACATCCTCAAAGAGTTGATTGAAATCGATACCACCGACAGCGTTGGCGACAATACCGCAGCAGCCCAGGCTATGGCCGACCGCTTGCTGGCTGCCGGCTTTCCGGCAGAAGATGTGCAGGTGCTTGGCCCGGCCGAGAAAAAGGGCAACCTGGTGGCGCGATATCGTGGCCGGGACACAGGCCGCAAACCGCTGCTCCTGCTTGCCCATATCGACGTCGTAGAAGCGGATCCGGCCGACTGGACGTTGCCGCCATTTACCTTTATCGAAGAGGATGGCTATTACTACGGGCGCGGCACGACCGATAACAAGGATGAGGCAGCAATTCATATCGCCAACCTGATCCGCATGAAAGAAGAGGGCTTTCAGCCAGACCGCGACATTATCGTCGCCTTAACTGCCGATGAGGAAGGTGGCGACCATAATGGCGTGCAGTGGCTGCTGGACAATCATGCCGAGTTAATCGATGCCGAGTACGCATTGAATGAAGGCGGCGGCGGCGCCATGAAAGATGGCAAACATGTCGCCAATGGTGTGCAGGCCAGCGAAAAGGTCTATCAAACTTTCACACTGGAGGTGACCAATCCAGGCGGGCACAGTTCGTTGCCGCTCAAGGATAACGCGATCTATCATCTCGCTGACGCGCTGGTGCGGATTCGCAATCACGACTTTCCGGTTAGCCTTAATGAAGTGACACAATTGTTCTTTGAGCGCTCTGCGGAGCTCGAAGAGGGCGAATTGGCTGACGCCATGCGCGGTGTTTTGCAGAGCCCACCCGATCCGGCAGCGATCGCCTATTTCTCAAATACGCCATTTTATAATTCTCGCTTGCGTACAACTTGCGTCGCGACGCGCCTCGATGCAGGTCATGCAGATAACGCATTGCCACAACGCGCACTCGCGACAGTCAATTGTCGGGTGTTACCGGGTGAATCAATTAGCTCCGTAGAAAATACACTGCAAACCGTTATCGGTGATGAGCAGGTAACAATGAGCCGCGTCAACGATGCAACGCCATCACCATCGTCCCCGCTGACGCCGGAAATGCTCGGCGCGATCGAAACCATTACAGAATCAATGTGGCCTGGCGTGCCGGTGATACCCATGATGAGCACTGGCGCAACGGATGGCCTGTACCTGCGCAACGTCGGCATTCCGGTATACGGCGTTTCGGGACTGTTCGGTGACATCGACGACGTTCGGGCCCATGGGCAGAATGAACGCATTCGAATCGAGTCGTATTTCGAAGGGCAGGAGTTTCTTTACCAGCTGACGCAGACATTGTCGCGCTCAGATACAAAGTAGAGTTTCAAGTTATGACTACAGTATTAGTAACGGGATGTAACCGGGGAATTGGACTCGAATTATCGCGGCAATATCATGCGCGCGGTGATGACGTCATCGGTGTTTGTCGAAACTCAAACGCCGAATTGGCTGTGCTCGATATTCGCGTAATAGATAACGTCGATGTTTCAACAGAAGAAGGCGTTGCCAGGCTAGCGGCGGAACTGGCTGATACAAACATCGATATTGCCATCAACAACGCCGGTATATTGCGTTCGGATACGCTCGATAGCATCGATTTCGATGCAATGCTCGAGCAATACCGCGTTAATACAATCGGCCCGCTTCGCGTCGCTCTTGCGATTCGAAAAAATCTGCACGAAGGGGCCAAGTTCGGCATCGTCAGCAGCCGGGTCGGTTCTGTCGAAGACAATAGTTCCGGCAATAATTATGGCTACCGCTGCTCGAAGGCGGCAGCCAACATGGTCGGCATGAATTTGCGCCATGATCTGGCGCCACAGGGCGTTGCGGTTGTACTACTACACCCCGGCTTCGTCGCAACCAAAATGACCGGTGGCCGTGGTGTGTCGTCTGAAGAGTCCGCACGCGGACTGATTGCAAGAATGGATGAGTTGACGATGGAGACGAGCGGCAGCTTCTGGCACGCCGAGGGGTATTCTTTGCCTTGGTAAAAAACAAAAACACTCTCAACAACATGCATTGCCTAACTAAATGTAGCCAGTCGTGGGAGCGGCTTTAGCCGCGAATGCTTAGCCTGACGCAGATCAATGCATTCGCGGAATGCTTTGCTTCCACACCCCATTATGAGCCACTACATTTGCACATCCTTTGTGACAACCACACCCACAAGAGTGTGCCAGGCCAAGATCGTGCCAGGTTACTGTTGATACCTGTAAAACGCATTCATCGCTCGATAGAGCATGTGCAAATCCACCTTCGAGCTAACCGCATACGTCGAATGAATTGACAACACCGGAACACCGTAATCAATCACTTCCATGTTGTTTTTTGACAGTGAATTACCGATCGTACCGCCCGATGCTTTTCCCTTGTAGGTCGCTGTCTGCCACGCAATACCTGCCGCATCAAGATAAGCCCGGGTCCAGGCGATGTATTCCGAGTTGGCATTGAATCCACCGCCATACAATTTGAAATTCACGCCGTGGCCAAGTCGCGGTGCGTTGCCGGCTTCCCACACGTCGGGCCAGGTCGGGTGAATGCCTGGGTTCACGTCCGAAGACACCGCCTTTGTATTTCGCAATGCCTGACGCAAATCATAGTCACTATAGGCATCACCACGTTGACGATGTATGAGTTCGCTCATCAAATCGACAAGATAGGTTGAGCTGGCACCTGTGTTGTTCACGTTGCCGACTTCCTCGTTGTCTACAAGGAATGCCAGGGATGTGAACTCAGGCGTGCCCTGCTCCATTATTGCGCGCAAGGCGACGAACGATGACAGCTTGTCATCCTGGCCATAAACGGCCATCAGACTTCTGTCGAGACCGACATCGCGAGGCTGCAATGCTGGTACCAGGGCCAACTCTGCTGAGGTGAGGTCTTCCTCTTCAATATCGTATTCGGCGGCGAGAAATGCCAGGACAGCCCCCGAAATGGAAAATTCTTCATCGGGAAGCGTGGCAATTATCGGGTCGAGTTCTTCACCCTCGATTACGTCCCGATTCATGCGCTCGCGGTAGTCATGATCCACATGTGGCGACAAATCCGGAATGATCAGGATCGGATCACCGGGCTCCAGGCCAATTGATATCTCCACCCGTGAGCCGTCTTTCTTGTCAACGTGGCCTACCAACGCAAGGGGCAAACTAACCCACTGATAATTTTTGATGCCACCGTGGCGATATGTCTGAAAAAGTGCGAAACCTTCCTGCTCATACAGCGGGCGCCCTTTCAGCTCCAGACGTGGTGAATCGATATGGGCACCGACTACACGAAATCCATCGGCGAAGTCCTTCTCGCCCGGCACGATCAATGTAATCGAGCGTCCCCGGTTGATGTCGTAATATCGACCGCCCGGTTTTAACTCAGTGCCGTCAGTCAGCTCGCGGAAGCCTGCATCTCTTGCGATTTTGACAGCCTGAATGACAAAGCTGACCTCCGTCTTGGCAACGCTCATGAAATCTTTGTAGTCCTCAGCAAACGCCAGCACAGCGCTACGCTCACTTGCCGATAGATCTACCCACGCCGGCTGTGGTCCGGGATCCTCTTCCACTTGCGCATCGGTGACGGCTGGCATGAGCCAGACAATTGATAGCGAAAACAGCAGTGTTGTCAGTCTTGAATTTTTGATCATAGGAATTACTCGTGGATTCTCTGCGTGAGTCCGGCTAAGCATATAGGCTCGCTTAGTGACTGGCAAAAAGGATATGGGCTTCGGTACCGGGCATGGAGTGTTAAGCTCCTCCCTCTGGCAAAACCTGTGTTTTGCAGACAAATAAAATGGAACAGCCATCACTGCCCCTTCTTCCTGAGGACTGACTGTGGACAATAAAGAATCCTTGTTACTCAATCGACGCCGGGTCCTGTACGCGGCCCTGATGGGCGGCAGCGGCGTTGCACTTTCAGCCTGTGCGCCGGGTGGCGACTCAGCCGATACAGATTTACCAACCGCTGATATTTGGGCGGGCTTCGATAAACGGATCACGGAACGTACTCTGGCCGAAGCAGAGAAGTTGTTCGGCCTGCAGTTTAGCGAGGCAGAACGCCAGCAACTCCTGGGTGGTCCCGTAGAAGAAGCTGAGGACGGATTTTTCGCGGAACAAGTTAAGTCCCTGCATAAACGTCGTAGCCAGAATATCCCCAATTCTCTCGCGCCGGCAACGAAGTTTGATCCACGACTACCGGGCGTCTCGTACCCGGAGCAAGCAAATTCCGTATCGTTGTTTGCTGAAGAGATTGCGCCGATACCAACTGACGTGGAAAACATCGCTTTTGCTTCGGTCAAGCAACAGGCGCGCTGGATGACGACCGGTCAGATCAGCAGTCGTGAGCTCACCGATATTTACCTGGCACGCATTGAGCAATACGGGGACCTGCTGGAATGTTTTGTCACGGTAACCCCCGAACTTGCACGTTCCCAGGCCGATCAGGCAGACCGCGAACGTGCGACCGGCCAGGTTCGCGGCCCGTTGCACGGCATCCCGTACGGTGTAAAGGACCTGCTGGATACGAAAGATATTCTCACCACCTGGGGAGCAATGCCTTACAAAGACCGGGTAGCTACCAGTGATGGCGCAGTAGTTCGGCTGTTGCGCGAAGCTGGCGCTGTCCTGCTTGGTAAAACCACACTGGGTGCCCTTGCCTGGGGTGATGTCTGGTTCGGTGGCGAAACACGCAACCCCTGGAACCCAAAAGAAGGTGCGTCCGGTTCGTCGGCGGGATCAGGATCGGCGACCGCCGCCGGGCTTTGCTCGTTCGCCATTGGTACGGAAACACTCGGTTCAATCGTTTCTCCCGCGGACAGGAACGGGCTGGCTGGCCTGCGTCCATCTTTTGGTCGCGTATCGCGTGCCGGTGCCATGGCGCTTTGCTGGTCATTGGACAAAATCGGTCCGTTGTGTCGTTACGTCGAGGACACCGCAATGGTACTCGGTGTGTTAAACGGCTTTGATGAAAATGATGCGTCATCTATCGACATGGGCTTCGCATATGACGGACGTCGTTCCATCGGCGATCTTAGAGTTGGTTATGACCCAAGCTGGTTCGAGGGCGAGGATGTCAGGCCAACCGACCATGCCGCGCTCAAAGCGATCGCCAATATCGGCGCGACGCTGCAGGAAATTGCATTGCCTGATTTGCCGGTCAACGAAATCATGGCACCGTTGGGCGCCGAATCGGCCGCAGCATTTGAAGAACTGACCTTATCAGGGCGTGACGATGAGTTACGCAGACAAATAGACAACGCCTGGCCGAACAGTTTTCGCCAGTCACGATATTTCTCAGCGGTTGACTATGTTCAGGCCGATCGTCTGCGACGCTCAGTCATGCAGCAGACCGAGGTGTTTTTCTCACAGGTTGACGTAATCATCGGGCCAAGCTTTGGCACGCCCATGCTTAGCCTGACCAACTTCACCGGCCAGCCCTGCCTTGCCATGCGCGCCGGGTTTGAAGAAATCACGCCACGCGCCTTATTTAACCACCCCGAAAACGACACCGATGAAACTTTGCACCGCATTCCTCGATCAGTCAGCTTGTGGAGCAACCTGTTTCAGGAAGGCAAGTTGCTACAGGTTGGTCGTGCACTGGAAGCAGAATTGGATATCGCCAATGAACGGCCGTCCTTAGCGTAACCGGTGCAGATCGGCTGTTCTCGAATTAAAAG
>CAYOHF010000118.1:0-10043 GCA_964403695.1 uncultured Woeseiaceae bacterium
TCGATTCCTAAGAAAACTCTATAAATCGAACAAAGGTAGAAATCGATGCCGAAAAATGACTTTGGCCTGGCCTGATGCGAAATATTTTTGCATGTCTGTTGTTGCTGACGTCATTAGCCGCCATCGCGGAAGACAAATCGTCGCAGCTTGATCAACTTATGATGCGCTACCACGATTTGGAGCAGTTCAGCGGCGTAGCGCTTGTTATCGAGAGTGGTTCGACAGTGCTACGCAACGGATATGGTCTCGCGAACATTGATTGGCAAATCGAAAATACACCGGAGACTCGCTTTGCAGTTGGCTCGATGACCAAATCTTTCACTTCGCTGGTCATTATGCAACTTGTTGAGCAGGGAAAACTTGATCTCGATGCGACCATCTCCGATTACCTCCTCGCGTACCGTCCGGACACGGGTTCCGAAATCACACTCAGGCACCTGCTGTCCCATACGGATGGAATTCCTAACTATGTAAAAGACACGTACTTCTGGCGGTCGAATGAAAGCGGCGCGCCGCACACAACCGCCGAATTTATCGCACGATTCTGCAGTGGCGATCTGGAATTTGTGCCTGGATCGCAATATCGCTACGGCAACGCGGGATACTCGATCCTTGGTGCGATCATTGAGGAGGTCACCGGCAAGAGATATGACGAAGCGGTCGCGCAACAAGTAACGCGGCCACTGCACATGCAAAACACCGGTCAAGTCAGAGATGACATCGTCCTGGAAAAACGTGCCATCGGGTATGAGGTTGCGATCGATGGCTACCGCCCGGCAACGCCAGTTTACAAACCACTTTTTGCCGCGGGCTCAATGTATTCGACAGTGGATGATCTCGTTCTGTATGACCGGGCGCTCTACGACGATAAGCTGATTTCGGAGGCCGGCAAGAAAGCGCTTTTCGAGTCGCGAGACGGCGCTGTGGACGGTACGTTCGCGTATGGCTGGACGGTCAGTGAGTTGAGCCTGGGCGACGCCATTGAAAGCAAACGCTATATCGCAACAAGTGGTCAGATCAATGGTTTCAACGCGATTATGCTGCGCATACCTGACGATGAGCATCTCATCATTTTGCTGAATAACACTGGCGAAACTGAACTCTCGGCAATGGCCGAAAATGTTTTGCGAATTTTGTACGGCCTGGCACCCAACGATGTCAAGCCACGCTTACGTGATGCGTTTTATCAAAAGTTGCAGCGAGATTCGATGGCCGTAGCGATATCCTTCTATCGGCAACAGCGGGAGGAGCACCCCCAGGACTACATTTATTTTCCATGGCCGTTGCGAATACTGGCCGGGCAGCTGATGAGCGATGGTCGTTTTGACGATGCCATTGCAATTCTCGAATTGAATCTCGAAACAAATCCGTATGACGCGAGGTCCTTCGTGCGTCTCGGCGACGCCTATTTAGGAGCGGATGATGTCACCACAGCGATCGAATACTTCCGTAAGGCGTTGTCGATGAACAGTTCCAATGCTTATGCAACAAATATGTTGCGACGTCTGGAAAGCGGGAACTAGTTCAGGAGCACCAGGCAATCCTGAGCTGCGTCCGCCCCTGACGACGATCAGCCGCCTCAAACGTTGTTTTTTTACCTTTTGATTTGCGCCTGGCGTTAGTCCGAATTAACGAACTCATCAAGTAACGTATCAATACGTCCCGGCAAATGATGCAACGCTTCTTTTTCTACTTTGGATAAACGCTTGATGCGATGCTCGATGCGCTGTGCAAGTCCACGATCACCGATTGGTCGTTGAAAGACCAGCTCCAGAGGCCCTTTGCCACGCAGATATTTTGCCCCGGTCGTGCCCTGCTCATGTGCTTCAATGCGGCGCGATACATCCTTCGCAATTCCGGTATACAGGCTACCGTCACGGCAGCGCACCAGGTAGACACTGTATTCTGCAGCCGGCATCAATCCCTGGTCACGCGTTTTTGAGAAGCAGGATTTTTCTGCAAAAGAGATCGTGGCCGTATGGGTCGCGGCTCGAAATTACCGCCGCAATTGGGACATGCACCTTTATAAATCTCTTCCACACATTGTCGGCAAAAGGTGCATTCGAATGTACAGATCATCGCATTCGGAGCGTCTGGCGGAAGGTCGCGATCGCAGTGTTCACAGTTGGGACGGAGTTCGAGCATCTCAGCGCCCTGCCCGGTCAGGCGTGACCACCGGACAACTTGTCAGCCAGTACACGCAACGCGCCCGACTCCATATTTTCCTTGTTTTCCGCCGACTCGTCGTAAGTGAGAACGATCTCTGATGCACCATCCAGTTCGGCCGCCGGTTCGCGTAACTTGAGGATCAACATGTTTTCGCTTAGCTGTGCATCGTCGATCAGGTCGTGGCCCGCAAACTCGCGCTCATTGATTTCGATATAGAGCGCCTCGTCGAAATCCTCGCCATCCGCGCGCATCAACAACAAATAATCATCGATATCGCCACCCGGCGTGGTGCGCGCAAAGAACAACATTGTTGCGTTATCACGCTTGTCGAATGCGACCGTGTCGTAATGATGGTTGATTGACATGTTTTGGTCCAACATTGTGGTGTTAGTAAACTCGTAGTTTACGGCATATTGTCCATTGGGTTTGTATTTTCGCTGCAACGACTGCGGATTCAGTTAGCTCCCCGACTGAGTGTTTTGATTTGCTCATCCTTTTCCTGCCAGATCCGCGTCAGCCATTTGTGAAATTTGGTACGAAATTCGCGATCATTCTGGTAGTCGCCGGCGATGATCCAGTCATTCACCGGTCGCTTCGCGATATCGACGATTACCTGGTCAAACTCGCCACACATCATGTCCCAGAATTTCGTCGGTCCGGTAGGATAGACAATCGTAATATCAACAATCGCATCAAGCATGCTGCCCATTGATGTCAGCGCCAGTGCCACGCCACCGGCACGGGGCGGCAACAAATATTCGAATTGCGAAGCACGTTTTTTCTTTTTTTCCGCTGTGAAGCGGGTGCCTTCGACGAAATTTATGACGGAAGTCGGCGTATCAAGAAATTTTTTGCATGATTCGCGCGTCACCTCCAGGTCTTTGCCTTTTTTATGCGGATGTTTTGCGAGATACGATTTTGAGTATCGCTTCATGAATGGCATGTCCATTGCCCACCACGCGATGCCAAGGACCGGAAACCAGATCAGTTCCTGCTTGATAAAAAACTTCAGGAACGGGATGCGCCTGTTCAGCACAGTCTGCAGCACGAAGATATCTACCCAGGTCTGATGATTGGCGACAACGAAATACCACTTCTCGTTACTGAGACCCTCCAACCCGCGGACGTCCCATTTTGTTGCGTTGCCAAGCGAAAAAAGCCAGGCATTGCAGCCTATCCAGTTTTCGCCCATCGCCATCACCCAGCGCGTCATCAGCCTGCGAAACGGCTTGATCGGAATAGTAAATTTCAGCAGGGCGAATGTCATGAGCGGAATGAACCAGAATATCGTGTTCAACGTACAAGCAGAAAAGGTGACCAGGCCCTGCAGGTTTCTTAGTATTTTTGTTGCCAATTCAAATGCTTCCCATGTACGACAGTCGGCAGTTTATCGTGAATTGCGCCTATTTGAGCAAGGGGACCAAAAACAGATTCAATTTGCCGCCCCAATAAGCTTGGAGTAGTGTGTCTCGGTACATATTCAGGGGCACTCGCAACATGATTACACTGAACGTCAACGGCGATACACATGAGCTGGATGTCGATCCAGCTACACCACTCTTGTGGGTGATCCGTGAGCAAGTAGGCCTGATCGGCACCAAGTTCGGTTGCGGCATATCCCAGTGCGGCGCCTGTACCGTACACGTGAATGGCGTTCCAATTCGTTCCTGTGTAACCCCGGTGCAAGCAGTGACCAACCAGGAAATCACAACAATTGAAGGAATTGGTAGCGACGAGCCAGGTTTACATGCTGTGCAGCAGGCATGGATTGACGAACAGGTGCCACAGTGCGGTTACTGCCAGTCCGGGCAGATCATGGCGGCAGTTGCGCTGCTCAATAACAATCCATCACCGAGTGACGCGGACATTGATGCTGCCATGAGCGGCAATATTTGTCGTTGCGGAACGTATTCACGCATTCGACGCGGCATCAAACGCGCGGCCGCAGCCACCTCTGCCACGGGGGGCACTGTCAATGGGTAAATGGAGCAGACGCGCATTCATTACCACCGGCGTACTTGCGGGCGGTGCCGTTGTCATTGGTGTCGGTATCCGCCCTGGCAATCGAGCTGGCAAGGTCGCGGGCCTGATTGCAAGTGATGATGAAACCGTATTCAACGTCTGGGTCAAGATTTCTCCCGACAACACGATTACCGCAGTCATACCGCATGCGGAAATGGGCCAGGGTGTGCACACGACACTCGCCATGATGCTAGCGGACGAGATGGACGCGGACTGGCAGCTCGTTAAAATGATGGAAGCACCGGCGCATAAGGAATATGCAAATTATGCGCTCGCCAAAGGCTACTCATTGGGCGATGTTGATTTTCCGGCATTTCTTATAGACACGGTGGACGGCATTTTCCTGACCGCGACCAAGGCAATGAGCTTGCAAATAACCGGCGGCAGCACATCAGTGCCGACAACTGGCCAGTACGGTATGCGGGTATCAGGAGCAGCTGTAAAATCAGTTTTGCTGCAAGCCGCGGCTGATAGCTGGGACGTACCGGTTGATGACCTGATCGCGAGAAAAAGCCACGTATACCACCAGGCAAGTAATCGATCCGCACCGTATGCCGACTTCGCACAACAGGCGGCCGAATTGTCACAGCCGGCGAAGCCACGCCTCAAGACGACGGATGAATACACCATCATGGGCACGGACGTGCAGCGCTTTGATGTGCCCTCCAAAGTGGACGGCAGCGCGCAGTTTGGCATCGATGCTGTGTTGCCGGGCATGAAATACGCAACCGTGAAAGCCTCGCCGGTATTCGGCACAAAAGTTAAGTCAATTGATGCAGCATCCATCCAGGACATGCCAGGAATTCGCAAAGTAGTAGACCTGGGAGATGCTGTTGCTGTGATTGCCGACGGCTACTGGCAAGCAAAAAAGGCGCTGGACCGATTACATATCGAATTTGAGGAAGCGGGTAACGAAACGGTAGAACAGAGCGATATTTTCAAACAATTTGCAAGTGACATGGATACGACGTTGGCGAACGGCGACGAAATTGTCGACAAGCAGATTGGCGATGCCGACGCGGCGATGGCCGGGGCGAGTTCGGTTGTCGAAGCAGAATACCGCGTTCCATTCTTGTCACATGCGCCAATGGAACCGATGAATTGTACGGCGTGGGCACATGACGACATCTGTGAACTCTGGACCGGCACACAGAATCCGCTGGGTTTCGCCGCCGAAGCTGCTGAAGCCATAGACATGGATGCAGAGAAAGTTGTTTTACACAACCATTACCTGGGAGGCGGTTTTGGCCGGCGTGCATTTTCTGACTATGCTGTGCAAGCGGCACGCATCGCGATTGACGTCCCGTATCCGGTAAAACTGATCTGGTCGCGTGAAGAAGATATGCGACACGACCACTATCGGCAGGCAAGCATCAGTCGTTTCAAAGCTGCGCTGGACAGTTCGGGCAAGCCGACAGCGTGGATAAATCAGTACGTTGAAAAACATGATCCGATTGAAGCGCCTTATATCCCCTATGGCATAGACAACCAGTTCATACACTACGCGGATTCAAAAACCCATGTTCCATGGGGCTTCTGGCGCAGCGTTGATCATTCCGTGCATGCATTTTTTACCGAGTCGTTCATCGATGAAGTTGCAATCGCGGCCGGTGCGGACCCTTATCAATATCGTCACGACCTGCTGGCGCATGCGCCACGATTCCAGAGGGTTCTGGACCTTGCTGCCGAAAAAGCGAACTGGGGTTCACCCATGCCCGCGAACAGGGGGCGCGGCATCGCGATTCACAAGTCATTCGGCACGATCGTCGCGCAGGTCGTTGAAGTTGACATTACGGACGGCAAAGTGCGACCGCATCGTGCGGTTTGTGTTGTCGACGCCGGTTTTGCCATGCATCCGGACGGCATCAAAGCACAGATGGAAAGCGGCATCATTTACGGCCTGACCGCTGCGCTCTATAGTGACATTTCCATTCGACGCGGTGCCGTTGCCCAGAGCAACTTCCACGACTATCAAATGCTGCGTATGCACGAGTCACCGGAGATCGAAACCTACATTATCAACAGCGGCGAAAAAATCGGTGGCGCCGGCGAACCTGGAACTCCGGCCATAGCGCCCGCTTTGGTCAACGCGATATTCAATGCGACCGGAAAACGTATTCGCGAATTACCAGTAAAACTCCACGATCTGGCCCGCGAAAATCTCGAGGACAAAGACGTCGCGTAACCTAACAGGCAAAAAAAAGCCCGCTGACTATCGTCAGAGGGCTTTTTGCAGGGATATAAGCAATCAATCCGTGCGACTGGTAACTTCCAGCAAATGATAGCCGAACTGGGTTTTCACCGGGCCCTGGACTGAATTCAGGTCAGCGCTGAATACGACGTCATCGAATTCCTTGACCATCATTCCAGGCGCAAACTCTCCCAAATCGCCACCCTGCTGACCCGAGGGGCACGACGAATGTTGTTTCGCCAGATCGGTAAAATCTGCGCCTCCGGCAATGTCGTCTTTGAGTGATTGGCATTGTTCTTCTGTATCCACCAGAATGTGTCGTGCAGTTGCTTTGGACATGCGTTGTGCTCCGTAATAATAAAATCGTTGTTATTGTCCGGATTGAGCCTGATTTGTGGACAGAACCTCGGTAATAATCCGTCAATCGATGCCGAATTATGCCATAACTGTTAAAATTCAAAAACCTTGTCCAATACGAATCACATGCCGAAACACCTTATCCCAATAGTAGCGACTGTTTTCGTGATGCTTTTTGTCTGGCTGAGCATGACGCCACTGCTGTCGTGGTATGAATTCGGTGGCTACGCAGAAGAACTTGATGACGCATCAAACAAATGGCGCAACAACGGCATAACTGATTACAGGTTTGTGTACGAGATATCCTCTTATTTCGCCCCGCCGCTTCCTGGTTCTGTACGCATAATCGTTCGTAACTCGAAATTATCGAGTGTTAGTCTGCTTGACGGCGGTGACAAAATAGATATTTCCGCTATGCCAACAGTGCCCGGAACGATTGAATTGTCCTATGAACTCATCACAACGCTGCTCGCCGAATACCCCTATCGTATCGATATCGAATATGACGCTGCTTTAGGTTACCCGAAGAAGATCATGGTAGATTTCGACGACTCGACCAACGATGAAGTCACTTATTTTATAAAGTCCTTCGAAGTCATTCAGGACGGCGTCTGAAAAGGTGGTTCGCGGAGCTTCTGATGCGTGGGAACCAAACAGTAACAGGATAAATAATGAGCGATTTACCCAATTGCCCGACATGTAACTCCGAGTACGCCTACGAAGATGGCAATATGTATGTCTGCCCGGAGTGCGCTCATGAATGGGTGAAGGATCAGGCAGCGGCAGGTGACGGTAATGAGCACGTCATCAAAGACGCCAACGGCAATGTGCTTAATGACGGCGACACCATCGCAGTGATAAAAGACCTCAAAGTAAAGGGCTCATCATCCGTTGTGAAGATTGGCACAAAAGTGAAGAACATACGCCTGGTTGATGGCGATCATGACATCGATTGCAAAATTGACGGAATCGGCGCGATGAAGTTGAAATCTCAGTTCGTTCGTAAGGCCTGACCTGTATGATTCGAATATCAACGGACCCGGTAAATTTGTTTAAATTTTGCAAGAAAGAGAGGTAGTGATGACCTGGAGTGTTTATTTATCGGGCGAAATCCATACGGACTGGCGCCAGCAAATCATGCGTGGTGCAGAGTCACATGGATTGCCAGTAGCCTTCACATCTGCTGTAACTGATCATGAGGCAAGTGACGCCGCGGGCGATGTCCTTGGGAAAGAGGACAACAGTTATTGGCGTGATCACAAATCATCGAAAGTGAATAGCATCCGTACGAAAACCATGATCGGGCAATGCGACATAGCGATTGTCAGATTCGGCGACAAATACAAACAATGGAACGCGGCGTTTGACGCCGGTTGCTGTGCGGCGCTCGGCAAACCATATATCACGCTGCATGACGCTGATATTATTCATCCATTGAAGGAAGTAGATGCCGCAGCTATGGCATGGGCCGAGACTCCGGAGCAAGTTGTGGAAATACTGAAGTATGTGATTGACGCAAACTGAAGGATTCGGTGATCGGGGCAATCAACGCATGAGCATGTTCGGAAAAATTACCCGGATTACCCTATCGGCTCTGGTCGCCGTGATCGCAACAGCGTGTACCACGGAGTCAGAGTTGCAACCGTTCGCCAGTGACGGATGTTCACTTTTTCCTGACACTTCCCTGATTAGTGAAAAAGACTGGTGCTCCTGCTGTTTCGAGCACGACCTGTCTTATTGGCGTGGCGGAACCGCCGCAGAACGCGAACAGGCTGACGTACTTCTTAAGGATTGTGTCGCCCGGAAAACAGATAACGAAACACTGGCAGTCATGATGCATGAAGGGGTACGACTCGGTGGCAGCCCTTATTTTTACAGCTGGTACCGCTGGGGTTATGGCTGGGGATACGAGCGTAAATACCAGGCGCTCACACCGACGGAAGTAGAAACCGCAGATAGCCTGGTAGAAAAATACTTCGCAACGAATAAGGTCCCGGCATGCCCGATTTAGATTTCTTGCGAGCTAAATCGAATAACCCGCAATCGCCCGCTGGGCGGGCTCCTACATTGCTAATTAGAATTGTAGGAGCCCGCCCAGCGGGTGATGTCCCAAGCCCTCAAGAATACCGGAACACTGCGGCAACGCTTCAGCATACGGCTATGAAAATCATTTTTATGGGACAGCAGTGGTTCTCGATCATATTACTCGCATCTTGGCAGTTGGCTGCTGCTGGCGATGCGAATGTTCTCCAGGTAAATCCAAGTTGTACAAAGGACCTGGTGTGCAGCTTCGACGTCACTGTCGAACACGCTGATTCAGGGTGGGATCATTACGCCAACAAATGGGATGTACTGACAACAGACGGAACGATTGTCGCCAGCCGCGAATTGTTGCATCCACACGAGAATGAGCAGCCGTTTACAAGGTCATTACACGACGTGAAACTTCCAGCGGGAACAAAGGAAGTCGATGTACGGGCCTACGACTCCGTGCATGGCTACGGCGGGCAAATGGTGCGAGTAAGTATTCCGTAGGCTGACAATTTGGTTCTTCGCGGTGAGAAAAAATGACCTACATGATAAATCTTACTGTCAAAATGTCTTTGCTGCTGACATTGAGCTATATCATCATTTATCTACCAGTATTGCTCCACCCTTTAGAAAACAGGAACCTATAACTTCCCAGCGGAGTACTTTGATATGAAGAAATTCTTGATCGTCCTGCTTTTTTGTGGGCCCCTGCTCGTCACCAGCGCATTTGCTGACGACGAGGCTGCGGTCGTCGAAGTCGTCAAGGTGTTCTTCGAGGCGATGACCGCAAAAGATGTGGAACGCTCGAGCACTCTGATGACAGCGGATGGCATTCTCTATGGCTATCGTGAAACCGCAGAAGGGTTACAAATCGTACGACCGACACACGCCAGTTATCTGGAGGGTCTCGCCGGTCGCGAGAATGAACTCATTGAACGTTTCTGGGATCCCAAAGTATTACTGCACGACCGCATGGCAGTCGTCTGGACGCCATATGATTTATATGTTGATGGTGAATTCAGTCATTGTGGCATAGACAGTTTCAGCCTTCTCAAGACGGAACAGGGATGGAAAATTACCGGCATCGTATTTTCGATGGAAGCGGAAAATTGCGCGCCCAGCCCACTGGGCCCGCTGCAGACACCACAATGAAACGACATCTGATCACATTCCTCTTCCTCGTGCTCGCGATTGCGCTGTATGCTGCTGGTGCGGCGGGTCCGGCAACATTACTTCTCATTCTTGGTTTCGTAGCCGAAGCAGTATTTTGGCT
>CAYOHF010000119.1:0-9901 GCA_964403695.1 uncultured Woeseiaceae bacterium
AGTGCGGATGGGGCCCTTGCAAGGTCATTGATTGTCGAAGTTCGCAATGCTGCTGTCGCACGTCTTGAGGCTGAAACAGGCTTAAGTGTTGCTGCGATAAAAGAGGGGAAGGCAGTTGCAGATGAACGCGATATTGTCACGACCTGGGCGAATTGGTATGACGACGCTCTCGCAACAATGGTTGATATCGAAGTCGGAGGGTCGTCGTCCTCTACAGAATCGACGATCGAGACAGCGCGCAAGGGAGTGAGCCTGGTGCTTGCCGACAGCCTGGATAAACTCGGTGAGTAAGTTGGTGCTTGCAGGAATGTAGTGCCACCTGTTGGGATTCGCGGCTGAAGCCGCTCCCACGGCATTTTTTTGGACTGGTAACATTCTGTGGGAGCGGCTTCAGCCGCGAATTCACGATCCCTCGCCAATTTAATCAAGCACAACCACCCCAATTGTAAATTCCTTGTAAACCAGCACTCGCAGGTTTTACCAAACCGTGTCTTATGCGCACGGGCTTTCATTCCTACCATGGTTTCCATTGTCGATGCAGACATTGCACTCAAGGAGGCAGGACCATGGCACTAATTAACCGCATCTCGCGGCTCTTCAAAGCGGACTTTCACGCCGTTCTCGACCAGATCGAAGAACCGGAGCAATTACTTAAACAGGCCATTCGCGATATGGAGGATGACCTGGCCGCTACTGAACAGAGCATCTTTTCCTGTGCTCACGATCAGGAATTATTAAGCGTTCGCAAGAGTGAACTCAAAAATGCAATTGCTGAGATCGATACGAAAATTGATCTTTGTTTTGCTTCGGAAAAAGACGATCTCGCCAGGAGTTTAATCAAGAAGAAGCTCGAGGCGGAACGGCTGCTGAAACGATTGAACAGTAAGTATGCGGCAAATGAAAAGTTTCTCGTCGAGCAACGATCTACGTTTGATGAGAATCGGGGAACGCTTGAAGGCCTGCGGCAAAAAGCAGAGCTCTTCGCGCATCGCTCACCTGTCGATCGTGACGGTACATCAGAGTTAGACGACATCGCATGGATGGCACGGGAGTTGGCCATTGGAGACGATGAGGTTGAAATCGCGTATCTCCGGGAGAAAACATTAAGGAGTGCGTCATGAAGCGGCCTTCCTTTGTTCACGGCGCAATTGTTGCCGCTGTTCTCGGATTCTTTGCCAGTGCAGTCGTTGCAACGCTGACGCCCTTCATCGGTCTTGGTGCTGTGCTGCGGCTGGCGATTCCTGCACTCGGGCTTGCCTATCTTCTCTACCTGCTCAGTCGAAGCAATGAACGAGTCGGGCGGGTGACAACGATTTCCCTTTGGAGCGCGCTGGCTGCCATAACCTGGTGGGTGGCTCCCCCGCTGCCGCTTTACCTTTTGATCCACGTTGGTGCGATCTGGTTGGTGCGCTCCCTTTATTTCTACGCAGGCGTAATGCCGGCCTTGATGGACCTGGGGCTAAGCACGCTGAGCGTGTCGGCCACTGTATGGGCGGTTACCCGTTCGGGGAGCATATTTCTCGCCACCTGGTGTTTTTTCCTGGTGCAGGCACTGTTCGTGACAATTCCGCCAACCGTGAAGGGGAAGCAGTCGTCGGCAAACACGCCGACGCCAAATAATGACAACTTCGAAAAAGCAAAGCGCCAGGCCGACCAGGCCCTCCGCCAGCTGTTTACTCAATAGTTACTTTTACACATTTATACAGAAAGAGGATTCAATCATGAAAAGCAAAATACTGGGCATTGCCCTGTTCGGACTTACCCTGGCAACGGTTGTGTATTACCCGCAACTACAGGCTCGCAACGTTCAAATTGATCCGCCGATCCAGAATCAGATCGTGGCGAATGATAAGCCAATCGTCGATGTCGTCTTTGTTCTGGATACGACCGGCAGCATGTCAGGACTGATCCAGACAGCGAAAGAAAAAATCTGGTCAATAGCCACGACAATGGCGTCAGCACAGCCGACTCCGGAAATTCGTATCGGGCTGGTCGCCTATCGGGATCGTGGCGATGCCTATGTAACGAAGGTGGTTGACCTGTCTTCCGATCTTGATTCCGTATATGCAACCCTGATGGATTTTCAGGCTGGCGGCGGTGGTGATTCGCCGGAAAGTGTGAACAAGGCGCTCAACGATGCCGTCAACAAGATGTCGTGGAGCGAAGGTGAGCAGGCATACCAGGTCGTCTTCCTGGTTGGCGATGCACCACCGCACATGGATTACAACGAGGTTCGCTACCCGCAGATTGTCGCTTCAGCGATGGAGAAAGGGATCGTGATTAACACGATTCAGTGCGGCAACATGCCGATGACAATGGAACCGTGGACACAAATTGCAAGTCTCGGACACGGCAGCTTCTTCCAGGTCGAACAGGCTGGCGGTGCGGTCGCCTACAGCACGCCTTTCGATGAAAAGATCGCAACTTTGTCCGCAAAACTTGACGAGACCCGCCTCTACTACGGTAGTGACGCGGAAAAGGACAAGATGGCCTCAAAAGTTGCTGCAACGGAGAAGCTGAACGCGAATGCTTCGGTCGAATCACGTGCACGTCGTGGCGTTTTTAACTCAAGCGTTGGCGGCACGGCCAATATGTTGGGCGAAAACGAATTGGTTGATGCAGTAGCAAGCGGAGTCGTGGCGCTCGAAGACATCGAGGCGGAGGCTCTGCCCGCAGCGTTAAAGCCAATGGCGCCGGAAGAACAGAAGGCATATGTCGCCTCGCTTGCCGACGAGCGGTCCGAGCTGAAACGCCAAATCCAGACGTTATCAACGGATCGGGATGGGTACCTGGAAAAGAAA
Source organism: uncultured Woeseiaceae bacterium (assembly GCA_964403695.1). GTDB lineage: Bacteria > Pseudomonadota > Gammaproteobacteria > Steroidobacterales > Woeseiaceae > SZUA-117. The sequence goes on from CAYOHF010000119.1 coordinate 2,802, forward strand.
GTAGAGGAGGCCGGTGGTCGGAAAGACTCGCTGGACCAGAAGCTCTACGATGCGGTCAAAGAGCAGGCGGGTAAGGCAGGATTTGAATATGAGGATGGTCCTGCCTATTAGCGGATCGATAGGAAAAACTCGTGTAGGAGCCCGCCCAGCGGGCAAATGAGCCTAATCGCCCGCTGGGCGGGCTCCTGCATGAACAATCCAGCCAATTCCATTGTGTACCTGGCAAACTCGTTACGACAGACAATACCCGGATCGATTTTTGCTCGTGCAATTGCATGCGTCTGGCAGCAGAATCTGTCGCAGAAAGGGAAACTCCCGAATCTCTGTAATCAATGGATAGAAAGACTATGACAAACCCTGATAACGCTAAACAGATCAGAACTCCGCTGATATTTTTGCTGGCAGCTGCGTTGCTGGCGTTGACTGCTCATGGAGCACAGCCGGTCGCTGGCCTCAGGATCGATCATTCGTTAATTGCGCCTGAAATTGCAGATAACGCGGTACTGCTGCGTGAGCGGGCGCTACTGGATAATTTATCTGTCGACATCGTCGAATCGTTGACCACCGAGGTTGGGCCGCGTCGCATTGGGACCGATGGTGACAAACGTGTTATCGCCTGGTCGCAAGCAAAGTTCAGGGAGCTTGGGTTTGACCGTGTCTGGATTGAAGAAGTAATTCTTGACCGGGGTTGGACGCGTGGTGAAGCAAGCGCAGAGATTTTGTCACCTTATCCACACGATATCGTTATGACTGCGCTTGGCTACAGTGTTGGCACAGAGGGCGATCTTGTTGGCGAGTTGGTCGAATTCAAGAGTCTTGAGGATCTGGAGGCGGTGCCAGAGGGCGATAGTCTGAAAGGCAAAATCGCGTTCGTCTCTTACAGCATGAGCGATTTTGTGCCCGAGCCGGGCCAGTCAGAATTCGCTGGTTATGGAATGGGCACCAGGGCACGGGGGCGCGGTCATGTAGTGGCTGCAAAACGCGGAGCCGAGGCAATAATCATTCGCTCGGTGGGTACCGACAATAATCGTTATGCGCACACTGGCAGTGGTTATGGTTACGTCGAGGATGTGAAGAAAATTCCGGCAGCGGCTGTTTCCGCGCCGGACGCAATTCTTATTCAGAACATGATGAAGCGCGGCGAGCCGGTAACAATGAAGATGAACCTGACCTCGGAGATTACGGGTCCGGAGAAAAGCGCGAACATTATTGGAGAAATTACCGGCCGAGACGGTTCGGATAATTATCTTGTGCTTGGGGCGCATGTCGATTCCTGGGGCGAGGGTACTGGCGCAATCGATGACGGCGCCGGTGTTGGTTCAATGATGGCTGCTGCAGTATTTATTGGACAAATGGAGCAGCGACCCAGGAGGAGTATTCGAGTGTTGCTTTTTGCCGGTGAAGAGGTTGGCTTTTACGGTGTGAACGCCTATATGGAACAGCACAAGGATGACATTGGTGAGCACATTCTGGGTGCCGAAGTGGACGGCGGCGGCGGCAGGATTAATACGCTGACATCAGGCGTTGGCAAGCAGTCTGTGCCAATTGTTAAAGAGATGTATAAACTCATCGCACCATTAGATATTGCCTGGAATGACAGCAACGATGCGCGCGGAGCTTCCGATATCAGCGTGCTAAGTAATGCAGGAATGCCTGTGCTGGATTTTTCGCAGAACTCAAATGACTATTTCAACTACCATCACACGCCGAATGATACCTTCGACAAGATTATTCCGGAGGATATGCGCTACCTGACTGCGACGTATGCAACCATTTTTTATATGGCGGCGGAAATGGATGTGGATTTCCGAAAGTAGGGGATTAGACGCGAAATCCGCTTACCCGGTGGGCGTTTACAGGCTAAAACGTGGAAGAGCGTTCTTACGCCGCCGCTTTGACTCGGGCATGCCATGCTGACGACAATTGATTATCTGATTATTGCTGGCTACCTCGTTGGCGTTGGTGTCTTCGGCATCAGGATGGCCGGGCAGCAGACAAGTACTACTGACTACTTTCTCGGTGGACGAAATCTTCCGTGGTGGGTTGTGTGCTTTTCAGTCGTTGCTACCGAAACCAGTACGCTGACCATCATCGGAATTCCGGCTGTCGCCTATGGCGGTACGCTGACATTTCTACAACTCACCCTTGGCTATCTTGTTGGACGTACCGTAGTCGCGTTTTTCTTGCTGCCACGGTATTACAAAAGCGACTTGGTCACGACCTATGAGTTTTTGGGGCATCGCTATGGTGATGCCATGCGCATGGCGGCATCAGTCACCTTTTTGTTCACGCGTTTGCTGGCGGATGGAATCCGACTATTCGCATCAGCAATTCCTCTTAAAGTTATTGCTGGCGCTGCAGGTCTGCAGTTGGGCTACTTCGAAATTATATTTGTCATAGTCCTGATAACCGTCATTTACACCTATATAGGCGGCATCAAGGCGGTTGTTTGGATGGACGTCGCACAGCTCATCATTTATCTTGCAGCGGGCTTGATTGCCATTACTTTGTTGCTCGGTGAGGTACCGCCCGACTGGTGGGCGGGCGCCGTTCGCGAGAACAAAACGCTGCTATTTGATTTGGGCCTGGAATTGCCATTTGCTGTCTGGTTCACGCAGCCTTACATCCTGCCAACAGCGGTGATTGGCGGTGCGGTATTTTCAGTGGCATCACACGGTGCGGACCAACTGATGGTGCAGCGCCTTCTGGCTTGTCGCTCACTGCGAGATAGCCAGAAGGCAGTAATTGGCAGTGCGCTTCTCGTAATGCTGCAGTTCGCACTATTTCTGTTTGTCGGTTTGCTTCTTTGGAGCTACTACGATGGAGCGACACCAGCGGAGCTGGGACTGTCCCGCGGTGATGAAATATTTCCCCGCTTTATCATTGAAGGATTACCCGCAGGGGTATCAGGGCTGCTACTTGCGGGCATTATTGCGGCAGCGATGAGTACTTTGTCGTCATCGTTAAATTCACTGGCTTCGTCATCAATGCTGGATCTTTACCAGCGTTTTCGAAAAGTACCGCTTGAGGACGCTCGTGCGCTAAAAGTCTCGCGAGCATTAACGCTCTTCTGGGGCGTGGTCCTGGTCGGATTTGCGAGTTTGTTCGAAAGCACGGAAAATCCGGTCGTAGAGCTGGGCCTGACTATCGCTTCATTCACCTATGGCGGGCTGCTGGGTGTCTTTTTACTGGGGATTCTTAACAAGAGCAGTCAACAGATTGATGCATTGATTGCTTTCACGGTCACTATTGTTGCGATGATCTGTTTTATTTTCGGTGTTTGGTATAGCGTGGAAACGGGCTGGATTTTTCTGTTCAACCCGGCAGAGTCGGTGGTTCAGGAACGGGGCCTGGTGCCGATCGCCTGGCCGTGGTTCCCTGTAATTGGTTCGTCGATCACGGTTGCAGTGGGCTCCGTGTCAGCATTACTCAGGCGTCAGTAGATGGGTCAGGAAGCACTAATGACCGTATTGTCGACAAATTGAACGTCTACGCAGAGTCGTTACTCCAATTTCTTACATGAGAGGTTAAATCGCGTTTTTGAGCGGATGCGGGCCATGAGCAAAATCAGGATTATTTTTTTCGTCACCAAAGATGGCTGTAAAGACATTGCCTTATTCCCGGCTGAAGAATTGCCGGTTGCCAATTCCTGTTAGCTCACTCCATAAAAGGTTCAACTCGCGGCCAAGACGCGACGGGGACTATTGACTAACTAGGCCGCGGCGCCTGACCCTACTGGACAGCGGCCAGATTTTGGTGGCTCTCCATCCACGCATTGACGAGACTATCGCCTTCGGCAACCTCTTGGGCCGACATGTGCCCGGCCAGGTCATCGAGTTTATAGATTGCGTTTTTGTCACCCAGATTGGCGGCGATGGCGTACCATTTGCGTGCTTGTACGGTGTCCTTCTCTGCGCCAAAACCATCTCTGTACATCGTGGCCAGGCTTATCTGGGCCTGTGTTACGCCTTGCTCCGCAGCAAGGGTGTACCATTTTATTGCAGTCTCATTGCTTTGCGGCACACCCCAGCCATTTGCATGCATCACCGCGAGATTGCACTGCGCTTCGGCTTGGCCCTGATCCGCCGCCAGCCCATACCATTTGAGAGCCTGTTCGTCGTTCATGTCCACGCCAAATCCATTTGCGTATAGCAGGCCCATGCCGTACTGGCCATCCATATGCCCAGCTTCTGCAAGCGGTTGCCACTCGGTCATGGCGGCCTGGTAGTTGCCCGATAAATAGGCGTCCTGGCCTGTAGAGAAGTCCTCGCTCCAGCTGGTTGCTGGAAACATAATTACGGACGTGACGAGAATTACGGTTTGAAGTATTCGCATCTGTTTAACCCTCCCAATCCGGCGGTCGATCCACCGGAGGCTAACCATTATTATTTTGCAACAAATCTGTACGCATATCTATTCGTGAGATGTACGTAGACCAATGTAAGCGTTGTGCCGGCAGGTGTTGGGGCCTGGCATACTGTCATAATACAACTCGAATGAGTTTCTATAGCATTGCGGTGTCGAGACGAATTTCCGGGCGAGATGCTGGAACGACCATTCTACGGTGCCTGCGCGACAACGGGATAGCGCTCGCTATCCAGGGGATCACCCTGGTTAAGATCAGTGCAAACGAGTGGTTGGCTTAGTCCCGGGCGCATGTCGTAAATAACGTCGTCACCCGTGTAGCGAATCGTATATCCCCGCCGTCGACCGTCGCGCAATGAGTTGCCGCCAGCGCCATGCACTGTCAGCCCATGGAATACATAGACATCGCCGGGCTCAAGGTCCCAGGATATGATGTCGTAGTTGCCTCGCTCGGCCTCTATATCCGGAATGTCTTCGAAATCCGGGTTGCGCTCATACTGATTGATTGCGGCGGTTTTGCCGAAGACTTCTGGTTGAAACCAGCGATCCCATTTATGTGAGCCACGTATGAACTCGACCCGGCCATTTTCAGCGGTCGTCTTGTCGAGCGCTATCCAGATAGACAATACCTGCCAACCGCGGATAGGCCAGTACGGCTGATCATTGTGCCAGCGCGTGCGCTGGCTCATAGCCGATTCCTTGACGAATAACTGGTCGTAAAGCAAATTAGTCTTGTTGGCGCCGAAAATCGTTCGTGCAACTTCTGGCAGCTCTGAATCCAGGCACATATCGCGAAATGCTTTGTGTGACTCCCAAAGGCGTAAATTGCCATGGAACCTGCCTTCATCGGATTCGTAGCCATGGAAGTAAGGTCCGGGTGTGCGAATATCGTCTTCAACGGCGTGCTGCAGTTTTTGCACGTCAACACTACTGATGAGGCCGCGCAGAGGCACAACACCATCCCTGTTGAATGCGTCGATATCTGCTTTGCTGACACGGTCAGACATTTCAGGCCTCCTGATTACGGCTACATTTTTATCATAGTGGATTTGTCTGCGGACCCCAATTCAGCGAATTTTGACCTGGCGATAAAACGATATTCACTTCAAAGGGAGACGGACAATCGTTACGATACAGTCCGGTGTTTGTCCTGAGGGCTGTAAATGATCGTGAGACTGATTAATGTTCTGCTTTTTGCGCAGTTGATCTCAATCTGCACAGTCGTGGCGGAAGCTAATCCCGGCCTTGAGGCAGTGGCGCTTCGCCCATTGCCGGCACCCGTTACCAATAACGCCGTTGCAAGCGTAATGGTTGATGGACAAGCGTACCTGGTAAGTTTCAATGGTCTGGCATCCGGGCGTACGCACAACGATACGTCGTCGGTGACCTACGTACTGGATATCGGCAGCAACGAATGGACAGAAGCGGCGCCAGTACCGGGTGGTGTCGGCAGGCTTGCATCGGCTGCCGTCTCCGTTGGCGAGCTTGCTTATGTATTCGGCGGCTACAGCGTGGCTGAAGATGGCGCGGAGGCTTCAACACCCTGGTCGCACTCGTTCAATCCTGCGAGCGGTGTGTTCATCGAATTGCAATCGATGCCTGTGCCGGTGGATGACGCCGTTGCCATAACCTATGCCGATCGCTTTATCTACCTGATCAGTGGCTGGCACGATATTGGCAATGTCAATCTTGTGCAGCGCTACGACACACATACAGACAGCTGGGACCAGGCAACGCCGATTCCGGGAAAGGCGCTTTTCGGCCACGCCGGTGGGAGTGTTGGCAACCAGGTCGTTTATTGCGATGGCGTAGCGATTCGCTCACATGCAGACCGTTCGCGGGACTACGTAGCCAGCAATGAATGTTTTCTTGGCATTATCGATGCAGGAGATAGTCGCCGTATTGACTGGCGTAGTATCGATGCCCATCCTGGACTGCCGCGATACCGCATGGCGTCAGCTGGAATGCCCGGAATAAACTCAGTGCTGTTCATTGGTGGCAGTGATAACCCTTACAATTATGATGGCATCGGTTACAACGGGGAGCCGGCGGAACCCTCAGCAGATGGTTTGCGGTTTAATCTCGACTCACTTGAATGGCAGGTGTTGACGCAGAAAAATCCAGCGACAATGGATCATCGCGCCCTGGCCGTTATTAATGGAACCTGGCTGACTATTGGCGGCATGCTCAAGGGCCAGGTCGTCACCGACAAAGTCATCGCCTACAAATAACAGGAATAAATTTATGCGACGAGTTAATTGCACAATCCTGGGTTGCGCTTTCCTGGTTATGGCAGGAGGCGCCTGGTCTAACGAGAAACTCTTTCAGGACCCGGAAGGTTTCGATACTGACTTGCCGCCGTTGATGATAGAGGTATTGATTCCATCACACGGTGAAATGCTGACTGGAACCTTTTACGCGGCGGCAGGGAAGGGACCACACTCAACCATCGTTATGCTGCACGCGTTTCCTGGCTACGAGAAAAACCTGGACCTTGCTCAATCGCTGCGCCGAATAGGCTATAACGTGCTGTATTTTGATTACCGTGGTACCTGGGGAGGTCCGGCAAACTTTTCGGTGGCATCCGGATATCAGGATGCGGCAAGCGCCGTTGCATTTGCGGTTGACCCGGACAACGCCAGTGAACTTCGAATTGATCCCGACAACATCATTTTCCTTGGCCATAGTTACGGTGCTGTCGCGGCGCTGGATGTTGGTGCGAAACATCCGGATGT
>CAYOHF010000120.1:0-9812 GCA_964403695.1 uncultured Woeseiaceae bacterium
GGGCGGGCTCCTACAATTCTAATTAGCAATGTAGGAGCCCGCCCAGCGGGCGATTTTTCCTAGTACTGGACCCTGACGATTAAAATATCGCAAGGCAAATGGTCCAACACCTTCTCCGCAGTGCTGCCAAGAACCATCTTCTTTAAACCCCATCTGGCTAGCGAGCCCAAAACTACGAGATCGGTTTTGTAGCTTCTTGAAAACGTAGGTAGCAATTCACGGGCACTGCCGGGTAATTGATGCGTATGTTCCGCATCGATTCCGTTGGCTTCTGCGAGAGCGTCCAGCTTCTCTCTGTGCTCCTTCTGGATTCTTTTGGAAAGTTCGTCGATTGGCAGATGAATGGGTTTGAACGTCTTTGTCGCCTCCCTGCCGATTCCGGCAATGCGCTGATAAACGTGCAACAGGTGGATTTCACCGTCACTGGGGGTGGCGATAGCTTTCGCGTTATCGACAATAATCTGGTCGAGCGCAGCTGGCTTGTCATGACTGTGGACGGGATCAACTGCTGCAAGAATGACGGGTCTGTCACGCATTTCGTGCGGCTTCACAAGCCACAGCGGAAATGGGCAGGTGCGGATAAGTTGCCAGTCCGTGTCAACGAAAATGGAGCGTTCGGCGACGCTGTGATATTCAGTGCCTTTGACCACATAACTTGGATTCATATCCATTGCACGCTGCATTACGCCATCAGCGATTGGCCGTTCCTCAAGCACATCTGTGACTACTTCAATGCCTTTGTCTCTCGCTTCCTTTGCGAGTTCGTCAATCATTTCCTTTTGTAAAGTGCGAATTTTTTCGCCGATGTCGCGTGCGTCGTTGGAAACGAAAAATCCGTGTTGCAATGCGCCGACGTCAGGATCGCACAAGAGCAATTCAAGCGTACAACCGGTTAGCTGGGCCAGCCAGACCGCACGGCTTACGACCCCGTAGGGGTGGTTGTCAGGTTCGATAATCGCGAGAATTTTGCCTTTGTCACTCATATTATGTTCCTCAATATCCAGCCACACCAAACGGAATAGGTTGCCGACATGCTTTCGCAACCCTCATGAGTAAGATAAGGACTGATGGGCACCGCATAAATCCGTATGCGGCCCGGATTATTTCGGCTACTACTTATAGGAGGTTTCTGGCAATGAGCGGGCAGATCATCCGGGCGTATATGGCATCTCAGGGATGTGTAGCATCCGCTGCTGTTCGATCAGGGGCTCGATTTCGATGCCAGTATCCCTGGCGTCTGTCGGGACTTCAACCCGTACGCGGCACTGCAAGCGGAATGCAGAAACGAGGAGTACGACAACGCCGGGCGAGAGAATAATTTCCGCTCGTAGTTATCCTTTGTGCGGGCAAAGGTATAAAATCAGGATTCAATGAGAAGAAACGCCTACAACCTGACTTTTAGAAACTGGCAACTAAAAGTATGTTTTGTTGGCGTGACACTGGACCTGGTCGTTGCGATACCAAATTCAATATCATTTATGCGTGCGGACTATGTACCGGATGACGTCAAAGTGGTGCGCATTGACGGCAAGCTGTCCGGCGAGGATGGTTATCCGCTGAAACAGGCTGCTTGCGCTTAGAAAAATGTCCCATCCCCACTCACCCCCACATCCACAAATGGCGCCTCGCCATGCACGGAGATACTCGATGAATCCAGCCATCATGCTAAGCGCTCTTACGGCATCGCTGATACTTTTTTCAACCCCGGCACTGGCCCAGGTGGCAGACCTGGTAATACGCAACGGCGTGATCTGGACTGTTGATGATGACAATCCGCGAGCGGAAGCGATAGCCTCCGCAGGTGACCGAATTTTATACGTAGGATCCGACGCCGGCGTCGAACAATACATTGGTGACAGTACTGAGATCGTTGACCTGGCAGGGAAGTTCGTCACTCCCGGTTTTTACGACAACCATGTGCATTTTGAGAGTACCGGCAGACTGCTTTATGGTTTAAACCTGCTCGATGTCTCTGACGAAAAAACATTTGTCACGCGTGTTCGCGAGGTAAATGAGCGTTATTCGCCCGGTACGTGGATCCTGGGCGGCGACTGGTCTGCTTACGAAACATGGGCGGAGAGCGACGTCTCGGAAGCCGGCCGAAAGGTAAACCCGGATGACCTCTACGGCGATCTTTTCTTGCCGAATAAAGACATGGTTGACGGATTTACCAGGGATCGTCCTGTGCTGGTCAGGAGATTCGATCGCAAGGTTTATATGGCAAATTCTGCAGCCCTGGAAAAGGCCGGCATCCGTGCCGGTACAACTGATCCGGAGGGCATCGCTGTCGAGAGAGATGAAAATGGCGAACCTACCGGCGCGCTCTTCAATCCTGTTACCGGTGCAGTGGAGTCGACAGTCCTGGTGCGGGACAACATCGGCGCGCTGTTCGCAACAATTATTCCAGTGCCGACGAGAGCACAACGAATTGCAGAGACACGCGAGACGTGGAAGAAGATGGCAAGCGTTGGTTTGACCAGTTATTGCGATATTACGTCAGATCCAATCTACGTCGATATCTATCGCGAGATGCGCGAACAAGACCTGATGACAGCCCGGGTTCGCTATCGCCCGCCGCTGGATAAATGGAATTACATGGCGGGTCTTGGCATTCAAATCGGCTTCGGTGACGAATGGATTCGTTTCGGTGCGGTGAAGGCCTGGATCGACGGCATCATGGGCAACAGTTCGGCTCGCTTCTACGAGCCTTATACACACAATCCTTCGAGTCGCGGCATCTGGCGAGACATCATGTTTCCTTTCGAGAGAAGTCCCGACAAACCCGAAGAGATGCAGAGCCGTCTCGAGCGTCTGGCCCTTGAGGCGGATGCGGCCAATATCCAGTTAACGGTCCATGCGATTGGTGATGAAGCGAACGGTTACCTGATGGATATGCTGGAGCGGATCATTGCGAAAAACGGTGAGAAAGACCGACGCTTTCGGCTTGTACATGCGCAGATCATGACGGATCGTGATATCAAGCGCGGTGGAGAGATGAAAATCGTCGCTGAAGTTCAGCCATATCATACTTCTGATGACATGCGCTGGATGGAAGAGCGGATAGGGCGAGAGCGATCACGCGGCGCGTACGCTTTTCGTCGACTGTGGGACTCTGGTGCAACAGTAAGTTTTGGCTCCGATTCGCCGGGAACCAATGCGTCCCGATATTACCTGAATCCTATGTTAGGGCTGTATGCCGCAGTCACCCGCAAAACGATGTCCGGCCAACCCGAGGGCGGTTGGTTTCCGCAGGAAAAGATCACGATCGAGCAAGCAATAAAGGCTTATACGCTGAACACCGCTTACGCCGGATTTGAGGAAGACCTGAAAGGCTCGTTGACAGCCGGCAAACTTATGGACTTCGTCGTACTTTCGGATAACTTGTTGACGATGGACCCGGATGAAATCAAGGACGTTACCGTTTTGACGACAGTGGTTGGCGGTAAGGTCGTCTTCGAGACGCACTAGCCTGTCGTGAAAGCGGAATGCAATAGCGTGCGAAAAGCAATCGCAATTGCCGGCAATATCGGTGTTGGCAAATCCACGCTGGTTGAATTTCTCAGCCGGACATATGGAATTTCTCCCTACTACGAGCCAAGCGAAGACAATCCTTATTTACCGGATTTCTACCATGATATGCAGCGCTGGTCGTTTCATTCGCAGCTCTATTTTCTCAGCAACAAATTTCGCATTCACCAGGAACTGGACCGGATGCCCGGCCTGGTTGTTCTCGATAGAACGATATTTGAAGATGCAGAAATTTTCGCAACAGCGCTGCATGACATGAAACACATGGACGATCGGGACTGGGAAACCTATACGAATTTTTACAGGTCGATTCTCGATGCAATCCGACCGCCGGACCTGATGATTTATCTGCGTTGCTCGATGCGAACACTCAGAAAGAGAATCAAATTGCGTGGCAGAGAGATGGAAAAGGACGTGCCACTTGCCTATCTCAAGAGATTGGAGAGGCTCTACGAAGCGTGGATAGAGTCATATGATCTTAGCGAAGTACTGGTGCTTGAAACAGATAATCTCGACTACATTCACGATCTGGTACATCGACTTGATGTAATGGAACGAATTGAGGCGATGTTGCCACCCGAACTGGGGAGGCCGGACTGTAATTGAGTGATTCGTATTAGTGCGCGGAAATAGTTGCCGGGTCACTACTGTCTCATAAACTCAAAATCAGCGCCCGGATGAAGCATCAAGTTGACTTGAGTAACTCGCAATCGCCCGTGCCGATAGATAGATCGCGTTGACTTTTAATCGGTCTTAACTATCGTACGGCGGGCTCCTGCAATACTAATTAGCAATGTAGGAGCCCGCCCAGCGGGCGAATTCCCAAATCCGCAAAATATCGGAACATTGTGCCAATGCTTCAGCCCGCGGTAAGGAAGCTCGTCTTTCTGGGACAGCGGTGCTGTCGGGTTTATTCTGCTAACGTTGAAACCAACAACAGTTCAAGTAAGTCTTTTGCATCTCCATCAGTGGTGCCAAGAAGATGCCGGGTCGCGATATTGGCGTCTTCGACACCTTTGTCCTGTGCCAGTTTCGCAATGCCGCTGATGCGCGTCACCTTGATTGTGAAGCCCTTGATTCCACCAATGAATCGGTCGATTCTTTCATCATCGGCATCCAGGTGGAATTGCTGTCCGGCGCCGCCGAAGATGGATGTTGATTCATGTAACAGACTCTTAAGCTGATCCTGGTCCATGATCGATTCGATGATTCCATCGCCCTTCACTGAAACGTAGAGCCAACCCGGTAATTGCAGGCTGGCATAAAGATCCGGCGAAGCATACGTATCCGGTCCGGTAAACTGAAACGAAATGGGTGCGCCGGCCCGGATGGCGAGTGCGTGCTCGTTATTGGCATCCAGATGGCCGAGCAAATGAATATCGCCGGCGGGATCATCTTTCACCACTACAGGAATGAGCGATATACAGGCATTGCCTGTTTCACCGGATATCAGCGTAGCCAATGGCCACTGCCGCATTACCCTGAGCAACAGGCCAGGGTCGCCGATGCGAAACGGTGTTAGCGGATAGGCATAATTCATCGTGCGGGCGTCGTGGACCACCTGCGTCTAATTACTGAACATTTCTACATAAGTAGAGGGGACTGGCACACCCTCAGCCAGTGCCGGGGTGTAGGAACTCGAAAGGATGGTTTCCCTGATCGCGTTCTGGCAGGTTGCTGTTGGCAATACGCCGCCCGAGTGGACGATGCTGGGATTGTCAGTTTTGCCATCCTCTCCCAGATATGCCCTTACCCATACAGAATACTGCGCGTGTTGCGGGCATACGTCCTGCCACGGCTCATTGCCAATAACGCGCTGGCCCGCTACATGATCGTACCCATAGGCTTCGACATTTTCGGCATAGCCGGGGTTCAGATAAACGTCGACTGTTCGTTCATCACCCTCGGCGATGAACTCGGCACGAAACTGCATATATATTTCTCTCTTTTTGCCGTCAATCACAGCGGGGTTCATGCGCGCTTTTTTTGCGGCCACATTGACAGCCTGGGCAAATGGGGCATCAAACTGATCTTTCGAAAAACAACCATAGTTCTTCATCTTGCCACCTGTTTCCACAATCGAAAAACAGTCGATCATGGCTGACACGTCGCCCTTAATTTCTGGAAAAACGATTCGGTTTACCAGCACTTTCTCGTTATCTTCGACGTCGAAGTTCGCGGGCTGCCGGTCCTGAGCAGACGCATCATTACCCGTTAGCAATAGCGCTGACATTATTGTGCTAAACAAAAACAGACCAATACTTCTGACCAACATCCTGAAAACTCCAGCAATCTCTGCGAACGAACGTCGTTGCAGATGCGTCGCGACGCACCGCTCGTACCCATTAGAAGCTACAGACCAGTGCAGGTTCAATATATCCGGCTCGCCAATATAAAAATATTTAAAACAATGACTTATATCACAAATAATATGTATTTTATTTCTAATATTGGTGGATCATCAATCACCCAGATCGAAATTGCGCTGCCAGAATTCAAGCATGGATTTGAAGACATGCGCCTGGGCCGCATCGTCACTAATACCGTGTTTGCGCATCGGGTAGATTAGCATGTCATAGGTAATGCCGGCCTCGATGAGTTCGTCAGTGAACGCCCACGTGTTCTGCGGATGTACGTTGTCGTCATAGGTGCCGTGAACCAGCATTAACCGGCCATGCAGGTTGCCGGCTCTTTCGACATTCGAACCGGACTCATAGCCGGCCTCATTATCCTGTGGTCGTTTCAAATAACGCTCCGTATAAATCGTATCGTAGTAGCGCCAGTCACTGACCGGTGCAACGGCCACACCTGCCGCAAACTCCTTGCTGCTGGTCATGGATTGCAGCGTCATTGAACCACCTCCGCTCCATCCCCAAACGCCAACCTGAGCGTTATCAATGTAAGGCTGCGCTTTCAACCACTCCACGCCATCCAGCAGGTCATTGAGTTCGACCGGCCCGTAAAGCTGTTCAACAATAGAGTTTGCATCGATTTTGCTTTTGCCTGCTGCACTGCGGTTATCTACATAAAAAACCACGACATCGTTATCGGCCAGCATCTGATGAAAATAGCCACGGCCTCTGCCGGTCCATGCATTGACGACTGTTGGTGCGGAGGGACCGCCATAGACATACACAACGGCCGGGTACTTCTTCTTTGCATCGAAGAACCTGGGTTTGAGCATCATGGCCGGCATCTCGAAGCCATCGCGTGCTTCGACCGTAAACAATTCCCAGGGCTGCATATCGAATCGCTCTGGAATGGAATTTGCGGCAGCCGTGACCGTCGTGACGGATTCGCCCGATGGCCGATGCAATACGAAGGAGGGCGGTCGATCGAGTGCGGAAGACCTGTCGAGGTAGTACTCGCCATCACGCCGGAAATAGATCGCGTGCGAGCCGGCAGAGCTTGTAATCTGCTGCATGTCGCTTCCGTCGAAATGCACCCGGTACAAGTGCCTTTCCGTTGATGCACTCTGCAGGCTGGTGAAATAAATCCAGCGGTCCTGCTCGTCAATATAGGCTACTGACTGATCCAGTCCGGGCAGACCGCCAGATGGTATGAGCGCCCACTCACCATCGGTAATCTGGTGCGCCAGTTCGCCATTCATATCGAACATGTAAAGATGGGCGTAACCATCGCGCTCGGACCGCCATACGAAATGTTCACCATCCTGCAGAAACCACAGGTCATCATGAACGTTCACCCAGCCCGCATCGGTTTCCCGCATAACGTGTGACGTGTCACCTGTGGCAGCGTCAACAAAAAACAGTTCCAGTGTGGTTTGCGGCCTGTTGAGGGTTTGCACAGCCAGCCGTTTGCTGTCCGGCAACCACTTGACGCGAGCCAGGTATTCATAAGGGTATGAGCCAAGGTCGAACCAGATCGTTTCAGCACTGTCCAGGGCCACGACGCCGGCACGTACGCGCGGGTTTGCCGAACCAGGTTTTGGGTGTCGCTGCTCGATAAGCCTGGGCAGATACGGTTCGAAGTCGACGTAGTGCATCTCGCCGACGCCAGAGTCATCTGACTGCAGGTACGCGATCGAGGTTGAATCAGGTGACCAAAAATATCCCTGGTCGACACGGCCAAACAACTCTTCCCAGTAGACCCATGACAACGTACCGTTCAGCAGCGTCTCAGAGCCGCCGGTGGTCAGTCGTTTTTCGGTGTGGTCTTCTATATTCCAGACATACAGATCGTTGTCACGGATGAACGCCAGCCACTTGCCATCTGGTGAGAATCTGGCTGACTTCTCCTTGGCATCGGTCATCGCGACGGGTATGAGTTTCGAAGAGCGCAGATCGAGAATTAGAATATCATCTGATTTTTCATAGACGGCCCAACGTCCCGCGGGATCGAATGTTTTGGGCCAGCCTAGTTCGTCGATAGGGTCATCCGGCTGCAAAAGTTCGTTGAATTCAGCAATGACTTCTTCCGCATCAACTAATGCTTTGCGCCGACCATTCGCCGGATCGAAGGATTCGAGCGTCCTTACACTCTTCGGTGGACGTTTGTCGTAAAGCACTACTTGTCCGGAATCCAGCCAGGTGTGCTGCGGTACCGAGTCTGCCTGTTTGCCTTCTTCGCTGAAAATCCACTCGATTGACAGTCGCTCATCTTGTGCAAAGCTTGCACCGCTAAGCAAAAAAACAGCTGCTGCGATGCATACAGCGAACGTACTTTGCTTCATTGTCTGATCCCTGGGAGTTGCCTTAATTCGGTTAACAAAATGCCGGCAAGCTGTTAACTTTGGCTGGCAGTGTACCTGAGAGAAAAATAAGCCGCATGAGCGACACACCGCATGATCTCGGGGGAGATACCCACATAGCGACCGAGGGCGATGGCGCAGGTCCGCCTGATAGCGCGGCGATCCTTAAATTTGCGTTGCCCTCTTTGCTTGGAATCCTGGCCTTTCTGACGCCTGTTCGGGTCGACGGAAACTGGACCATCCTGATGGGGCTGATTTCCGATACGGGCAAGGACATTGTCGGTGCTGGCATGCCCTGGGTCGTTTACAGCTTGTTGTGCATCAGTGCAGCAGGCACTGTCTATGCGAAAACTCTGGGGCGTGACCGGCTGGCGAAGGAGTCGCTGTTTGCGAGGCTTTTCCAGGTCGAGCCGGTATGGGTAGCGTTACGCCTGGCCGGCGTCGTGATGGGTTCGATGACCATGTTCCAGGTTGGCCCGGAGATGTTCTGGCACGCGAATACTGGCGGAACCGTACTGAAAGATCTGGCCGTAAATATCGTGCCCATATTTCTATTCGCTGGCTTGCTGATGCCCTTCCTGACCGATTACGGCCTTATGGAGTTTATTGGTACGCTCCTGAAGAAAATATTTCGTCGCCTGTTTACCTTGCCCGGGCGCTCAGCTATCGATGCGCTGGCTTCATGGATGTCTTCCGCACCGGTCGGTGTTCTCATTACGATTCAGCAATATGTATCGGGGCACTACACGGCCCGGGAAGCGGCCGTGATTGCGACAAATTTTTCCGTCGTTTCTGTGCCATTCGCTTTACTGGTAGCGAAAACCGTCGGCATGGATCACCGCTTCCCCGAATACTACCTCGCCGTCGTTATTACGGGTGTCATTACTGCAATGATAATGCCGCGAATACCACCGTTGTCGCGATTCGAGGATAAGCCGTTTGATAAGTTGCATCCGTTACGTGAGACACAAAGTGTCGGTGACGGGTCGTTGTTTCGTGAAGCGTTAAATCTGGCGGCCAGTCGCGCAGCGCTGGCGGTGCCATTGAAACAGCAGTTTCGTATTGCTGCAGGCCATATTCTTGATATCTGGTTTGGCCTGGTTCCCGCGGTAATCGTGGTTGGCGGGGCAGGGCTGATACTTGCGGAGTACACGCCGATTCTGGGTTGGCTTACTGCACCGATCGTGCCGGTTTTAGAGTTTTTAGGTTTGCCTGAGGCATCCGCGGCAGCGCCCGCACTCGTTGCCGGTTTTCTCGATATGTTTCTGCCGGCGCTGTTAGCGGCGAATATCGAAGCCGAAATTACACGCTTCGTTATCGGTGTGATATCGGTTACGCAGCTTATTTATATGTCCGAAGTCGGCATACTTATGATCAAGTGCGAGATTCCACTGCGCTTTGGTCACTTACTGGCGGTGTTCATGTTGCGAACATTGATCGGCTTGCCAATCGTCATTGCATTTGCGCACCTGGTCGTCTTTTAATTCGAGAACAGCCGATCTGCACCGGTTACGCTAAGGACGGCCGTTCAATGGCGATACCCAATTCTGCTTCCAGTGCACGACCAACCTGT
>CAYOHF010000121.1:0-9764 GCA_964403695.1 uncultured Woeseiaceae bacterium
CCAGGGACATATTGATTAACAGTCAATCGCTCTACCAACTGAGCTATCGGGGAATTATTAGCTGACAAACTACGTCAGGCGCGGCATTTTGATTCAGCCCCAATCTCAAGTCAAGGGACCATTCAGGGCATTTCAGGCCTGCCGCGGCTTTATTTTACATCAATGCAGAGGAAATTCTGTTTACCGCTTTTTCAAGCTCCTCTATTGAGCAGGCGAAGGATATCCGCAGGTAGCCGGGAGCGCCGAACGGGGTTCCTGGTACCATGACGACGTCGCCCTTTTCCAGCAATAGTTTGACCAGTTCGCCGTCATCCTTGAGCCCTTGTGCCTCAATGGCACCGACGACCTTTGGAAAGGCATAAAAAGCCCCTTCGCCTTCGCGGCATTCAAAGCCCGGTATTCCGTTCAGTGCAGCAACGATGTAGTCGCTGCGAGATTTGTAGGCTTTGAGCATCTCGGCAATGCATGATTGGTCGCCATCCAGAGCAGCCGCTGCAGCCACCTGGGAGATGCTTGATGGATTCGACGTTATCTGGCTCTGGATGGTCTTCATTGCCTTGATGACTTCAGGTGGACCGCCAGCATAGCCAATGCGCCAGCCGGTCATGGCGTAGCATTTTGAGACGCCATTTATCGTGACCACCTGGCCGGTCAGGTCCGGGCAGGCGTCAGCAAGGCTGCAAAAGGGGTCTTCCGCCCAGTGAATGTGTTCGTAGATGTCGTCCGCGAGGACCACAATATTCGGGTGTTTTACCAACACATCGCCGAGCGCCTGCAACTCTTCACGTGTGTAACAGCTGCCGGTCGGGTTTGAGGGGCTATTGAGAAACAGCATCCGGGTTTTGTCCGTGATCGCCGCTTCTAGTTGCTCTGGCGTCACTTTGAAGCCGTCTTCGATGCCGGTTTTTATGATGACCGGCTCGCCGTCGGCGACACGGACCATGTCCGGATAGGAGACCCAGTAGGGTGCCGGGATAATTGCCTGGTCACCTGCGCTGAGCACTGCCATACAAGCGTTAAACAAAGTGTGTTTTGCACCGCAGGAGACGAGGATCTGATCCGGTCGGTAAACAAGGTTGTTGTCGCGTTCGAATTTCCGCTGAACGGCTGCTTTGAGCGCGCTGGTGCCATCGATGGCCGTATATTTGGTCTGGCCCTCTTTAATCGCCTGGATCGCGGCAGCCTTGATGTGATCTGGCGTATCAAAATCCGGCTCACCCGCACCCAGGCTAATCACGTCGCGGCCTGCTTCACGCAATTCTGCTGCAAGGCCCAATACGGCACTGGTCGCTGAGGGCATTACCCGACCCATACGTTCTGAAACTGATAGACTCACTGGTTACCTCCCATCCCGAAAATGAACGAGCATGGTACGTCAAACAATCAATCTGCCCAAGAAAACTGTATCTGATGATCGGGATCGGCTGACGCTGGTTTCGAAATTCAATCCTGCGGGGGACCAGGAGGGTGCGATTGCCGGGCTGGTCGAGGGGCTGAACGATGGCCTTGCGCGGCAGACGTTGTTGGGTGTCACTGGATCCGGCAAGACCTTTACGATTGCAAATGTCGTTCAGGAGACGCAACGACCGGCTATTATTTTGGCGCCGAACAAGACGTTGGCGGCTCAGCTGTATGGAGAAATGCGCGAGTTTTTTCCGCGCAATGCAGTCGAGTACTTCGTCTCTTATTACGATTATTACCAGCCGGAGGCGTACGTTGCTAGCTCTGACACTTATATAGAGAAAGACGCATCCATCAACCAACACATCGAGCAGATGCGCCTCTCAGCGACCAAGGCGCTTATCGAGCGGCCAGATGCGATTATCGTGGCGACGGTGTCAGCGATCTATGGTCTCGGTGATCCGGAAGCGTACTTCAGTATGATTTTGCACCTTACCCGTGGCGAACGGATCGATCAGCGCTCCATCCTGCGTCGCCTTGCGGAAATGCAATACAAGCGCAACGAGCTTGATCTTTCGCAAGGTAACTATCGCGTGCGTGGCGATGTGATCGACATTTTCCCGGCCGAGTCCGAGCGTGATGCCGTACGTATCGAATTGTTCGATGACGAGATCGAATCGCTCTCTTACTTCGATCCGCTAACCGGTGAGGTTATTCGCCGTGTACCGCGTCTCACGGTCTTTCCAAAGTCGCACTACGTGACGCCACGGGAAAAACTTCTGGCGGCGGCTGACGAGATTAAAGTTGAGCTGAGGAGCCGTCTTGAATATCTCAGAAAGACAGAAAAACTTGTTGAAGCTCAACGACTTGAGCAGAGAACCTTATTTGATTTAGAGATGATAAAAGAACTCGGTTATTGTCAGGGCATCGAGAATTATTCGCGCTACCTGTCCGGTCGCGAGGAGGGCGAACCACCGCCTTGTTTGTTCGACTACGTGCCGGATAACGCAATCCTGGTTGTCGATGAAAGCCATGTCACGGTTCCACAGCTCGGCGGCATGTATAAGGGTGATCGGTCGCGCAAGGAAACGCTGGTCCGGTACGGCTTCAGATTGCCATCTGCGCTCGATAACAGACCGCTGCGCTTCGAGGAATTCGAGCAGCTTTCGCCACAAACGATCTATGTTTCGGCAACGCCAGGCAATTATGAAGGCGAACACAGCGACAACACTGTCGAACAACTGGTCCGCCCAACCGGGCTGGTGGATCCGCAGATTGAGGTCAGGCCTGCCAGGTCCCAGGTTGACGATGTTTTATCTGAAATTCACAAACGTGCCGCGGTAGGAGAGCGAGTTCTTATAACGACACTGACCAAACGCATGTCGGAGGATCTGACTGATTATCTCTCTGAGCACGGCGTCCGGGTTCGTTATCTGCATTCAGATATTGGCACCGTGGAGCGCACTGAGATCATTCGCGATTTACGACTTGGCGCATTTGATGTCCTGGTTGGTATCAACCTGCTGCGCGAAGGTCTCGACATGCCGGAAGTCTCGCTGGTGGCCATCCTTGATGCGGATAAAGAAGGATTCCTGCGCTCGGAACGCTCACTTATTCAAACCATGGGTCGAGCTGCTCGCAACCTGCATGGCAAGGCATTGCTGTATGCCGACAAAATGACGGGGTCGATGGAACGTGCTATTGACGAGACCAATCGCAGACGGGAACGGCAAATGGAGCACAATGAGAAGCACGGCATTACACCGGTATCCATCGTCAAGCAGGTTGCCGATATTATGGAGGCTGCTTATCCGGTGCCGGGTCGCGGACGAAGACGCATCGCCGAGGATGCGACCTCGTATGAATCACTGACACCTGAACAGTTGCTGCGTAAAGCGCAGAAGCTGGAGAAGAAAATGCTCAAACACGCTCGTGACCTGGAGTTTGAGGAGGCAGCGCGTCTTAGGGACAAGATTCAGGAGATGCGTGAGGTTGGGCTGGGCTTAAGTAACAAGCTTGCAGGATAGGGGATTTTGGTAGCAATTCGTGGGAGCGGCTGTCGAAACAATTGTGCTGATACCAGGTTTGTAGATGTGTATGAAAACGAAGTTGCCGCGATTGATAAATTGGCGGCTGGAAGCCGCTGCCACGAAATCTGTTGCACCCAAGGTAGTGCTTGAGTATCTTTATCGCCCGAATTTGGGCCTTAGTGCAGGGCGAATATGAGCGGATGTAAATTCGCGATCGGTTGGCAGACTGCTGAACGAATGTCGCGACGAAGCACAATGATTGTTAGAAAGTAGGGCGATTAGCTCAGAGGGCACTCCAACGAGGGCACTTTGTTGAAAGTAGATTTTCCAAGTAGGGCGATTAGCTCAGGGGTAGAGCGCCACGTTGACATCGTGGAGGTCGGTGGTTCGAGACCACCATCGCCCACCAAGTTGGGTGCCACGGCGAAGATTTCGAATGGTAATTTGATAATTCGTTTGTAGTAGCCGCACTTGGATAATTGTGCGTTTGTGCCGCAAAAACGCATACCTGGTCGATTTCCTCTCCAAATCTATCGGCTACAGGTATCGATCGAGATCGGGTCTGGCAAACTGTTCGGGAAGGCGTTGTTTGATAGTATTTGCAATGACCGGATCAGTGCCCGTTTGCTTCACAAGAACCTGACTTTAATCGATTGTTCGATTGCTTCGATCGGCCGCAGATGTCGATCGCCAAGCCCCTGGACAGACCAATAAATTGGTTATAAGGCCATTTTCACCTATTTACCCCGAATTTTATTGCAAATCAGCCATTTCCGGGCTTGTTTCCGGTTGGTTACGGCTATAAAATTCGCGTCCCGCGGAGATGGACACGCCCATTTATGGACACTCCTGCTGCGGATATTGTTTTCATCAGGAGGATTGACGAATCGCAGGCTCAAAGCGCGTACGACGCAACGAAGAAATTGATGCATCACAAGTCAGAGTAATTGACGCCGAAGGTGAGCAAGCCGGGGTGATGCCCCTTGCAGATGGGATTGAAGTAGCGAAAGCGGTTGGGCTGGACCTGGTAGAGGTTTCGCCGACTGCCGATCCACCGGTTTGCCGGATAATGGATTTCGGTAAATACCTGTTCGAACTCAATAAGAAAGCACAGACTGCCAAGCGCAAGCAAAAGCAGGTGCACATTAAAGAAATTAAGTTTCGTCCGGGAACGGACGAAGGTGACTACCAGATCAAGCTCAGGAAACTGACCGAATTTCTGGAATATGGTGATAAGACCAAAGTCACATTGAGATTCCGCGGTCGGGAGATGGCGCACCAGGATTTGGGTACGAAGCTTCTGGCCAGGGTCAGAGATGACCTGGAAGAAATCGGTTCAGTTGAGCAAATGCCGCAGCTCGAAGGGCGGCAGATGATCATGGTAATTGCACCGAAGAAAAAGTGAGTAACGGCCAAGCCCGATAAGGGTGAAAGCCAATACCCGCCTGCAGCGGCAGCAAAATATTTTGCTGTACGTAGCAAGGCTAATAAATTTGGAGTAGACATTGTGTCTAAGATGAAAACCAACCGGGGCGCCGCGAAGCGCTTCCGCCGGACGGGTAAGGGCGGCTTCAAGCGAGCCCAGTCCCATCTCAATCACATCCTCACGAAAAAGAAGTCCAAACGTAAACGTCAGTTGGGTTTGACCCTGCAAGTTGCGGATTGTGACGTCAAAAGCGTGAAGCGCATGCTTCCTTACAGTTAGGCGGAGATTGAGAAATGGCAAGAGTAAAACGTGGCGTTGTCGCCAAAGCTCGTCATAAGAAAGTCCTCGACAAGGCTAAGGGCTACTATGGCGCACGCAGTAAACTATTCAAAACGGCAAAACAGGCCGTCATCAAAGCGGGTCAATATGCGTATCGTGACCGTCGCCAACGCAAGCGACAGTTTCGGGCATTGTGGATCACGCGTATCAATGCAGCGGCCAGGATGCATGGTTTGACCTACAGTCGCCTGATTAACGGCCTTAACAAGGCGGAAATCGAGGTTGATCGCAAAGTGCTGGCAGATATTGCGGTCCGTGATCCTGAGGCATTTGGTGCGATCGCCGAGCAGGCAAAATCGGCGTTAGTTGAGTCCTGATTTGGGAGTGGCGCATTTATTGCGTCGTCCGGACAGGAAATCCTGATGCAGGCACTGAGCGAGCTGGTACAGCAGGCGGAGTCAGAAATTGAGTCCGCTTCTGATCTGACCGCGCTGGACGCGGTCAGAGTCACCTACCTTGGCAAAAAGGGTCAGCTTACTGCGCGTCTCAAAGATCTCAGCAAGCTGTCGGCTGAAGAGCGTCCGGCGGCTGGCCAGGAAATAAACAAAGCCAAAAAAGCAGTTCAGGAAAGCCTCAATGTGCGCCGTGATGCGTTACAAAGTGATGCGCTGGCACAAAAACTGATTGCTGATGCAGTGGATGTATCACTGCCGGGTCGCGGTTTGTCGATGGGTGGTCGTCACCCGGTGTCGCGCGCAGCAGTCCGCATCGAGAAGATATTTCGTGATGCAGGTTTTGGTATCCGCACAGGCCCGGAAATCGAAGACGATTTCCATAACTTCACAGCGTTGAATATTCCAGAGAACCATCCGGCTCGTGCGATGCACGATACGTTCTATTTTCCCGGTGGCAATCTGTTGCGTACACACACGTCACCGGTGCAGATACGCTCGATGGTGAAAGAAGGCGTACCGATTCGAATCATCGCACCCGGTCGCGTTTACCGTTGTGATTCTGATCAGACGCATACACCGATGTTTACCCAGGTCGAAGGTCTGGTGATAGACAGAGGCGTCAGTTTTGCGAATCTAAAAGCAGTGCTGCACCAGTTTGTGGAAAACTTTTTTGAACGCAAAGTTAAATTGCGATTTCGAGCTTCCTATTTTCCGTTCACGGAACCCTCCGCAGAAGTTGATGTGGAATGGGAAGAGGGCAAATGGCTCGAGATTCTCGGTTGCGGCATGGTGCATCCGAATGTGCTGACTAACGCTGGTATCGATCCTGAGGAATTTACTGGCTATGCATTTGGCATGGGCGTCGAGCGGCTCGCCATGCTTCGTTATGGCGTTAAGGATTTGCGTACATTTTTTGAAAACGATTTGCGCTTTCTGCGGCAGTTCAACTGACGTGGCGGCAATGCGATGAAGTTTTCAGAAAAATGGCTGCGTGAATGGGTGAATCCGCCTCTCGATATAGATGAACTGGCGCATCGGTTGACAATGATTGGCCACGAAGTAGATGCCGTTGAACCGCAAGGCCAGGGTCTTGATGGCGTGATCGTTGGTGAAGTGCTGGCGGTGAAAAAGCACCCTGATGCGGACAGACTGCGAGTCTGCCAGGTATCCAGCGGCAGCGACGAGGTGCTGGAAGTGGTTTGCGGCGCACCAAATGTCGTTGCTGGCATGAAAAGCCCATTCGCGCCGGCCGGAACTCGTTTGCCGAATGGCATGAAGCTTCGCAAGTCCAAGATTCGCGGTGTCGTCTCCAATGGCATGCTGTGTTCCGCTATTGAAATCGGGCTCGGCGACGAGTCCGATGGCATTGTGGAATTACCGCAAGACGCGACCGTTGGTCAGCCACTCGGTGAATTTCTTGATTTGCCGGACAACAGTATTGATCTGGATCTGACCCCAAACCGCGGTGATTGTTTCAGCGTCCTGGGCATCGCCCGCGATGTCTCCGCAATGACCTCGACGGCGATGAAAGATCCGACAGTGGCACCAGTCAAAGCGTCCATCAAAGACGAACACCCGGTCGATCTGGTGCTGCCTGAGGGTTGTCCCCGATTTGCCGGTCGGGTCATACGCAATATCAGAGCGAATGCAGAGTCGCCATTGTGGATGAAAGAGCGCCTGCGGCGAAGTGGCTTGCGGGCGATCCATCCGGTCGTTGATATCACCAATTACGTCATGCTGGAGCTTGGACAGCCGCTGCACGCCTATGACCTGGGGCTGGTGCAGGGCCCGATTCGTCCGCGACTGGCCGAAGACGGCGAAAAGGTGACCCTGCTGGACGAGCGGGAGGTGGAGCTCAGAAGCAATACCTTGGTCATCACGGACGATTCCGGGCCGATTGGACTTGCCGGCATTATGGGTGGTCTGAGCACCGCGGTTAGCGACCAAACCAAAGACGTGTTTTTTGAAGCTGCATTCTGGCCGCCCGCATTCATGGCCGGGATTGCAAGGCAATATGCTTTGCACACCGACGCCTCTCTCAGGTTCGAACGCGGCGTCGATCCCGCCGGGCAGGCACGTGCAGTAGAACGTGCTACCGAACTGTTAATCGAAATTGCAGGGGGCGAAGCCGGCCCATTGTCGGACCACGTCGTCGCCAGACACGTACCGCAAAACGCAGCGCTTGAGTTACGAAAATCTCGTCTTGCAAAAGTATTGGGTACCGATATCGAAGCGGATCGGGTCGGCGAAATTTTGTCCAGCCTGGGGCTGGAAACGGTGCCCAGTGACACCGGATGGCAGGTGCAAATTCCGAGTTTTCGCTTCGATATAGACGTGGAAGATGCGCTGGTGGAAGAGGTCGCCCGAATCTTCGGCTACGATGAGATACCGGAAGAGACCGCGATCGCGGAAACGCCGCTCGCGAGGGCGACGGAAACGACAATTGACCTGGATTTGATCGCCAATACCCTGGTCGCGCGTGATTACCAGGAAGTTATTACATACAGTTTCATCGACGAAAAACTGAACACGCTGATAGCGGGTTCGAGTTCTGAATTGGTATTGAGCAATCCGATATCTACAGAGATGTCGGTCATGCGCAGCTCAATCTGGCCGGGAATTATTGCGGCTGCTGCGGCCAACGTCGCACGCCAACAAGACCGCGTGCGCCTTTTTGAAATAGGCACAACGTTTCACGGCACGCTTGATAAACCGGTTGAAACAATTCGCGTTGCAGGTTTGGCACTGGGTGACGTGGTTCCGGAACAATGGGGGAGCGGCGCGCAGGCTGTTGATTTTTTTGACATAAAGTCCGATGTTGTTGCGTTGTTGGGCATGACCGGTACAAATTCAAAGTTTAATTTTGTGGCGGTGGAGCATCCGGTTTTGCAACCGGGACAAGCGGCAAATATTGTGCGTGATGATGCAGTCGTTGGCGTCGTTGGCAAGTTACATCCAGAAGTCGCGCGCGTGTTTGATCTTGATAAAGATGTACTTGTTTTTGAACTGGATGCCGATAAATCGTTTGCGTCGACGGTTCCTGCGGCGACATCGGTCTCCAAATTTCCGACGATTCGACGCGATATTGCTGTCATCGTTGACGACAAATATACTGCTGCAGACCTTCTCTCCTCGATCGAATCGGCGGCTCCCAAACTGATCAAGAGTGTCAGAATTTTTGACATTTATCGGGGCCCTGGAATAGAAGCAGGGCTAAAAAGCGTAGCTTTAGGCTTGATTTTGCAGGAAACATCCCGCACCCTTACTGACGAAGATGCGGACGCCACGATGGCTGTGGTGGTACGCAGATTACAGCAGGATTTTGCCGCAGTACTAAGAGATTAGAATAAATGGCACTGACTAAAGCAGACATGGCGGAATCACTGTTCAACGAACTAGGATTGAACAAACGGGAAGCCCGCGAGCTTGTCGATTTGTACTTTGAGGAGCTGCGAGCGTCGCTTGCAGTTGGTGAACAAATCAAACTTTCCGGTTTTGGAAATTTTGATCTTCGGGATAAAAACGAACGTCCAGGTCGCAATCCAAAGACCGGGGAAGAGATTCCAATCACGGCACGCCGTGTTGTGACTTTCCGGCCAGGACAAAAACTAAAAGCCCGAGTAGAGGCCTATGCTGGAACCGGGGAATAACGACGAACTACCTCCAATACCAGGCAAACGATATTTCACCATCGGTGAAGTAAGTGACCTGTGTGCTGTTAAGCCGCATGTCCTTCGTTACTGGGAGCAGGAGTTTCCACAGCTGAAACCTGTCAAAAGGCGCGGCAATCGCCGCTATTACCAAAGACAGGACGTGCTGATTATCCGCCAGATTCGGAGTCTGTTGTATGACGACGGCTTTACGATCGGTGGCGCCCGACAACGTTTGACGGGTGAACACGCGAAGACAGATGTGAGTCAAAGTCAACAAATTATCAAGCAGTTACGCATAGAACTTGAACAAGTTCTGAAGATCCTGCGTCGCTGATTTAGTGCTTTAATCAAACGAGGGCGGCAAGTATCATTGCCGCCCTCGTTTTTTTGTTTGTGCATTACTCGGATTTGCGGCAGGCCCCGCAGGGCAAAGCCAGTCACGAATCAGAGTCTCACCGAAAAACACGGTCGGGGCGTAGCGCAGCCTGGTAGCGCACCACAATGGGGTTGTGGGGGTCGG
>CAYOHF010000122.1:0-9678 GCA_964403695.1 uncultured Woeseiaceae bacterium
CGGACATCATCATGGTCGGTGAGATTCGTGACCTCGAGACGGCGGAAATCGCCATCAAGGCTGCACAAACAGGTCACCTGGTGCTATCCACCCTGCATACCAATGACGCGCCAAAAACTTTGACGCGTTTGGTCGACATGGGTGTTAAACCCTACGCAATTGCTACCTCGGTCAGCCTGATTATTGCGCAAAGACTCGCGCGACGGATATGTGATAACTGCAAAGAGGTACGGGATGTCCCGCGCGAAGCGCTGGAAAAAGAGGGTTTCGAAGCTGACGATATAGAAAATGGCCTGACAATATTCGGGCCGGTCGGTTGCAAGTCTTGTAATGAGGGATATAAAGGCCGCCTCGGCATCTTCCAGGTGATGGAAGTCAGCGAGACCATGGGCCGCATAATAATGGAAGGTGGCAACGCAATACAGATTGCCGAACAAGCTGCAAGTGAGGGGGTCATCGATTTACGTCGTGCTGGTTTGAATAAAGTCAGGGAAGGACTGACCAGCCTTGAGGAAATCAACAGGGTTACAATCGAGTAGGTTGCGGCCCGGCTAACGGAAGAGAATTACGATGGCAGAATCAGCAGTAATGAGCAGCACGCCCTTCCTCTGGGAAGGGACCGATCGAAACGGCAAGAAGGTTAAGGGCAAGGCTACGGCCGCCAGCGAGGCTGCGGTACGCGCCGACCTGCGTCGCCAGGGTGTCGTCCCGAGTCGGATCAGGAAGCAAGGCGGCGGTCTTTTCAAAGGCGGCGGCAAGATAGTGCCTGCAGATATCTCAATCTTTAGCCGCCAGCTTGCAACCATGCTCGCTGCGGGTATTCCGCTCGTGCAGTCTTTTGAAATTGTCGGCAGTGGTCACGAAAATGCGGCCATGCAAAAACTCATCATGGCAATCAAAGCCGACGTAGAGGGCGGTAGCGCACTCGCGGAGGCGCTTGCCAAACACCCGCTGTATTTTGACGATTTGTTCGTTAATCTCGTAGAAGCTGGTGAGCAGGCGGGTGCGCTCGAGACGCTGCTGGACAAGATTGCTACTTACAATGAAAAGACCGAAGCGATCAAGAAGAAGGTCAAGAAAGCGCTGACTTATCCGGCAGCAGTCCTGGTAGTCGCCCTCGTCGTGACCGTCATTCTGCTGATTTTCGTAATCCCGGCGTTCGAGGACCTGTTCCAGGGCTTTGGCGCGGACCTGCCCAGCTTCACGCGCATGGTTATTGATCTTTCACAGTTTGTTCGCGAAAAAGGCTGGTTCCTGGCAATGCTCATTAGTGGCGCTGTTTATGCCTTCATGTATTTCAAGAAGCGCTCCAGGCCGATGCGCCACTTTCTCGACCGAGCGGCACTGAAAGCACCGATCATCGGTCCCATTCTGCAAAAGTCAGCGATTGCACGGTACGCGCGTACGCTGTCTACGATGTTCGCTGCAGGCGTACCGCTGGTAGAGGCGTTGGAATCAGTGGCTGGTGCTACCGGCAACATTGTCTACGAAGTCGGCGTTTTGCAGATGAAAGACGAGGTATCCACCGGTCAGCGTTTGCAGCAGGCGATGGAAAATACAGATTTGTTCCCCAACATGGTCATCCAGATGATCGCGGTTGGCGAGGAATCGGGTTCGCTGGACGAGATGTCCTCGAAGGTCGCTGATTTCTACGAAGAAGATGTGGACAATGCTGTCGACAACCTGTCGAGCTTGCTGGAGCCAATGATCATGTCGATTCTTGGTGTCCTCGTTGGTGGACTGGTGGTCGCCATGTACCTGCCGATCTTCAAGATGGGTGCGGTAATTTAAGCTGGCCCCACAGATAAATTAGATCAATAATCAAGCGGCGCCTCAGGGCGCCGCTTCTGTATTTGCTTTCAGGAAAGGAGCCGACGAACCAATGCAAATGTTACTTACCGAATCGCCATTGTTATTCATCGGCTTAGCTTTCGTTTTCGCGCTACTGGTCGGCAGTTTTCTGAACGTGGTTATTTACAGGCTACCAGTCATGATGGAACGTGACTGGCGCGCACAGTGTGATGAAATCAGTGCATCGCCCGCCGGCGAACTGCCCCAGGGGCGCTTCGACCTGATGGTACCGCGTTCGCGTTGTCCTTCGTGCAACCAGCAGATAACGGCCATACAAAATATCCCGGTGATCAGTTATCTGTTGCTGGGCGGAAAATGTGGCAACTGCAAGGCACCGATATCACAGCGTTATCCCGCGGTAGAACTGCTGACAGCCGTTCTCACCGGGATCGTTGCCTGGCGCTTCGGTTTCGGTTGGGAAGCAGCCGCCGCTATTGCGCTCACCTGGACGTTAATCGCCATAAGCGTTATAGACATCGATCACCAGATAATTCCGGATTCAATTTCCCTGCCGCTTATCTGGTCGGGTCTTTTTCTGAGCCTGTTTCACCCGCTTGCCGGTGCCGAAATCCTGTTCGTCGATGCCAAGACCGCCATCGTCGGCGGCCTCGCCGGCTACCTGAGCCTGTGGAGTATCTATCACCTGTTTCGCCTGTTAACTGGCAAAGAGGGCATGGGTTATGGCGACTTCAAGCTACTCGCGGCGCTCGGCGCCTGGCTGGGGTGGCAAATGTTGCCACTGATCATTCTATTGTCAGCGATTGTCGGCGCTGTATCCGGCATCCTGATGATCGTGACTAAACGCCACGAGCGCAGTGTGCCTATCCCGTTTGGCCCGTATCTCGCAGCGGCGGGATGGGTTGCGATGTTGTATGGTCCGCAGATCGTCAAACGGTATCTTGATTACATGCTCTGATCCGCCAGGGGCTGCAAAATTGACAGCAATTCTTTGAATAAGACTCCGCTACGAATCGGACTGACCGGTGGCATCGCCAGCGGCAAATCCATGGTTGCCGATTTTTTCTCGGCACTCGGCGCAGCGGTCATTGATACCGATGTCATTGCCCGGCAGGTTGTAGAACCCGGTGCGGTCGCACTTGCAGAAATCCGCGAATCTTTTGGCGATTCGATCATAAAGGACGACGGATCACTGGATCGTCAAGCCATGCGCAAGATCGTATTCGCTGACCCGGACAAACGACGCCGGCTGGAGGCCATCCTGCATCCGCGCATTCGCGAGGCCACGATGCTGCAGGTGGCTGGCGTAACCGAACCCTATATGCTCATCGTGGTCCCGTTACTGGTCGAATCTCCAATGTTAGGGCTGATGGATCGTGTACTGGTCGTCGATTGCAGCGAGGCAACCCAGCTGGAGCGACTCCTCGCGCGAGATAGTGAAAACGAGGCCACGGCGCGCAGCATCATCGCTGCTCAGGCGAGCCGGGAGGAGCGGCTGGCGAAAGCTGATGATGTCGTCATCAATGACAGTGATCCGGATAAAGCGCAAAAGCAGGTGCTTAAATTACACCAGTCTTACCTGTTACTGGCTGCTGGCAAGATTGCACAAACGCCCTGAGCCGCGTTTATTTGCCTGAAATGAGTAGCTGACGCAGAATACTCCTATGGTCGTCATTGCCCCCAACGTTCCAGCTCAGACCGCCTCGCGGCGGCCTGTTGAATACGAGCAGCCGCTTAATGAGCGCATGCGCACATTTTTGCGCCTGGAGCTGCTGTATCAACAGATGCTCTACAACTGCGAGCTTGATAGCGACTGGGCAACCCGTGCCGCAACCACCAGTCTGCTCGAAATCATGGCGATCCTCACTCGAGGCGATTTGCGCAGTGATGTGCACAAAGAGCTGGATATGCAAATCGAGAATCTGCAACAATTCCAAAGCCAGCCTGAAGTTGACGTTAAAAGGCTGGGAGTATTGATTGATAACCTCACCCGCAGTCGCGATGAAGTCGATGCTATTGGTACCCAGTTTCTGCAGCCATTAAAGGATTCTGAATTCCTGAGTTCGATCAAGCACAGGAGTGCTATCCCGGGCGGAACCTGCGAATTCGATTTACCGGAATACAATCACTGGTTGCGCCAGACAATATCGAGACGCCAGGAAGATCTCACGAAATGGCTGGAAATTATCCGTCCGGTATGTGATGCAGTCACCGAAGTGCTCTGGCTGATCAGGGAAAGTTCCCAGCCAAATGAGGAAGTCGCCATAAACGGCATGTATCAGCACAAGATGCGCAAAGATATCAATAATCGTTTATTGCGCATCGCCCTCCCCGCTGGCAGCCAGTTATTTCCGGAAATAAGTAGCAGCCAGCATCGCTTTACGGTCCGCTTTCTCGATTGGTCAACGATAGACAGCCGCGCCGTGCAAACCGGACACGACGTAAGATTCAAGATCAGCATCTGCTAAGAAGCACTGCCCGTAATTGTAGAAAGCCCCCGTAGGAGCCCGCCGAGCGGGCGACAAACATTTTATGGCATGTTTTCAACATGCCATAAAATGTTTGCAAAGCTTAGCCCACCGCACCCGCAAGAAAGAATCACCCTCCGCCACACAGAGAATCACGAAAACATAGCTTGATCGCCCGCTGGGCGGGCTCCTACAGCTCGTCTATTTACGCCGCCGCAAAGCATCAACCAACGGTTGGTCCGCCGGTAACAGCTTGCTCTCACCGAGTTCATCGATACTGACCCACTGCAACTCCTGACCTTCGACACCGGTTGCCTGTCCTTGCCACTCGCTTACAAGAAAAAATTCTATACCAACCTGGATATGCGAATAGTCGTGTTGCAGACTGAAGAAAGCATCGAACACAGTGATTCTAATGCCAAGCTCTTCGTTGAGTTCGCGGCCCAGCGCATCGGCAGATGACTCACCCTGCATGATTTTGCCGCCGGGAAACTCCCAGAAGTCCTGCATCGAGCTGGCGTTTTGCCGATCGGCAATCAGGTAACGGCCTGCGGCATCCTGCAGGATACCTGCGGCGACCTGGATACGATTTTCGACAGTCTTTACGCCAATTTACCGTGGCATTGCTTGTACTTTTTGCCTGAACCACAAGGGCAAAGCTCGTTGCGACCCACTTTGCGCCCATCTCTGACAAAAGGTTCTGCCGGCGGTGCGGCGGCTGGTCCGGTACCTGCTGTCGGTGCATCGCCAAGTGCGGAGGCATCGGCATGTTTGAATTCCATCTCCTGGGCGACGCGACGTTGCTCTTCCATACGCTGCACGTCCGCTTCGCTCTGAATTCGCACGCGTGACAGGATACTGATCGTGTCGTGTTTGACCTGCTCAAGCATTTCGCCAAACATCGCAAATGCTTCACGTTTGTATTCCTGTTTCGGATTTTTCTGGGCGTAACCACGTAATCCGATTCCCTGGCGCAAGTAATCCATGGCGCCAAGATGTTCTTTCCAGTGAAAGTCCAGCTGTTTGAGCATAATTTCTTTTTCTACGTGACGCATGAGCGGCGCACCGATAGATTCGGTCTTCGCTGCATAAATCTCATTCATCTTCTCGACACAACGTTCGCGAATCTGGTCTTCATTGATCTTGCTGTCTTCCTGCAACCACTTAGACACTTCCATCTGTGTCGCAAACTCGCTCTCAAATGCGTTCTGTAATCCCTCGGCGTCCCATTGCTCGTCCAGGCTGCCAGGCGGGATGTGCTGATTGACCAGGATTTCAACGACTTCTTCCCTGATGGCCGCGATTGAATCCTCTATTTCCTCTGCTTCCATCAGTTCCGAGCGCTGGTGGTAAACCACCTTGCGCTGATCGTTGGCCACATCATCATACTCGAGCAGGTTTTTCCGAATATCAAAGTTATGCGATTCAACTTTGCGCTGCGCTCGCTCAATCTGTCGCGAAAGCAGCTTGCTCTCGATTGCTTCACCCTCACGCATTCCAGCACGCGAAAGCAGTGCTTTAGTTCGCTGTGGATCGCC
The DNA here is from genome assembly GCA_964403695.1 of uncultured Woeseiaceae bacterium. Classification (GTDB taxonomy): domain Bacteria; phylum Pseudomonadota; class Gammaproteobacteria; order Steroidobacterales; family Woeseiaceae; genus SZUA-117. Next base: position 5,816 of record CAYOHF010000122.1, read on the forward strand.
GAAGATACGCATCAGGCTGTCTTCCATTGACAGGTAAAACCTGCTGGACCCCGGATCGCCCTGGCGACCTGAGCGACCGCGCAACTGATTGTCGATGCGTCGCGACTCATGTCGTTCTGTACCAACGATATGCAGACCACCAGCCTTGAGCACCTCTTCATGCCTGGGCTTCCAGTCCGCCTTCACCGCATCTACATCTGCGCCCTCGCCTGCCGCGGCGATCTCAGCATCAAGGTTGCCACCGAGCACAATATCGGTACCTCTACCTGCCATGTTGGTCGCAATCGTGATCGCACCGGGACGACCGGCCTGTTGCACGACTATCGCCTCACGCTCGTGCTGCTTCGCATTCAGTACCTCGTGCTTGATGCCTTTCTTCTGCAGCAACGACGACAGTAATTCCGAGGTCTCGATCGATGTGGTACCGACAAGTACCGGCTGACCGCGTTCGCGGCAATCGGTAATATCTTCGATGATGGCGTCGAATTTGTCAGGTTCATTTAGATAAACCAGATCCGCCATGTCATCACGAATCATAGGCTGATGTGTCGGAATTACGATCACTTCGAGGCCATAAATCTGTTCGAATTCAAACGCCTCGGTATCGGCAGTACCGGTCATTCCCGACAGGTTGTTATACAAGCGGAAAAAATTCTGGAAGGTTATGGAGGCAACCGTCTGGTTTTCCTGTTTAACAACGACGCCTTCTTTAGCCTCAACTGCCTGGTGCAATCCGTCTGACCAGCGACGACCCGGCATGGTGCGCCCGGTAAACTCATCGACGATAACGATTTCGCCATCACTGATAATATATTCAACATCCTTGTTAAACATCATGTGCGCACGTAGCGCGGCGTTCAGATGATGCAACAAGCGGATATTCTGCGCGTCGTACAGGCTTTCACCCTCAGCGAGCAATCCCGACTGGATCATCAGCTCCTCGACATACTGATGTCCTTCCTCCGTAACATGCACCTGTTTGGATTTCTCATCGCCTGAGTAATGCCCGCAAATAGCAAGGCGACAAGTCGGTACGTCACCGTCTTTATCAGTCAGCACAACATCCGCGCGTCTTTCTGCGGCCATTGCAACGGCCTGCGCGACTGACATGGTTTCAACGGTGTTGCCATCATTATCGGTAATAATGACCGGCTTACCATGCTCATCGATGAGCGCGATTTTCTTCGCCGTGATGTCGAAGTTGGTGGTGCCCTCAGGTTCATCATGCGGGCGGAGTTTTGGAATCAGCTTATTTATCTTCTGATACAGATCGGTACTTTCTTCGACCGGACCGGAAATAATCAGTGGTGTCCGCGCCTCATCAATAAGAATCGAGTCGACTTCGTCGACGATGCCGAAATTCAGCTGGCGCTGAACTTTATCGCTAAGCGCAAAGGCGAGATTGTCACGCAGATAATCAAAACCCAATTCGTTGTTGGTCGCGTAGGTAATGTCGGCGTCGTAGGCAGCACGTTTTTCGTCTTGCGACTGTCCGGATTTCGATACACCGACTGTCAGTCCGAGGAATTCGTAGACAGGCCGCATCCACTCGGCATCACGCTGCGCGAGGTATTCGTTGACCGTGACAATATGTACACCATTGCCACTCAATGCGTTGAGATACGCCGGCAACGTGGCAACCAGTGTCTTGCCCTCACCGGTACGCATTTCAGCGATGTTGCCCTGGTGCAGCACCATGCCGCCAATGAGTTGCACGTCGAATGGTCGCAGACCCAGTGCGCGCCAGGCCGCTTCACGGGCGACCGCGAAGGCCTCCGCCAGGATGTCATCAAGCGTTTCTCCTGCCTTCAGACGCCCACGAAAATCATCTGTTTTCTTTGCCAGCTCCTCGTCACTCAGAGCCTTTATTTGCTCCTCAAAGCCGTTCACACGAGCGACGGCTTTCGAAAACTGGCGCAACAGCCGCTGGTTGCGGCTGCCAAAAACTTTGGTCAAAAAATTAGCCACTCAGGGCTCCTGAAGCAACGAGTGGTTCAACACCACCAGCTGGCAAATAAAGTCCGGTATTCTACTGACTGATGAGGAATTTGCACGATGCTTTTGCGCAAAAACTGATAGAGAAACAGCAGGCCAATATAAGGCCGATTCCGTCAAAAACAAGCGGCTGGTGCTGGTTGGGGATAGTTGTAATTCCAGGCCACGAGGTGCCCGAAAATACTGCTAATCGGCGTCCTGGCGAATAAACGTCACTGGATTGACTCGTTGACCATTTCGCAGCACTTCGAAGTGCAGATTGGGCCCGGTCGCGCGGCCGGTTTCGCCCATCAGGGCGACAATCTGGCCCTTCTTCACCTCATCGCCTACGGCGACCAGGTTTTCCGAGTTATGCGCGTAGCGGGTTGAATAGCCGTTGCCGTGATTGATCTCAACCAGCTTGCCGAAACCGTAACGCGGTGACGACCAGGTCACCACACCATCAGCCACCGTAGAGATCTCGGCGCCCGACTTGCCTGCAAAATCCACACCGCGGTGATTGGCTTGCTTGCCGGTAAACGGGTCCGTGCGCTTGCCGAAGTAGGACGACATCCAGCCAGATTTGACGGGTCGACCGTGTGGATAAACCCTATCTGATAGTTTCTGGTTCATCAGCAGGCTCTCGAGCACACCAAGTTGCGCCTCACGGTTGTTGAGCTGACTATTAAGATCTGTCATTGCAGCCAATACTTCAGGTACGGCAATATTGGAGCCAGTCGCGTAGGGCTCTTCCGGGCCACCGATTGCCGGTACCGAGTCAAAATCGAACTCTCCATCGGTGAGATCGGCCATATCTGTGAGTCGTCTGCCGAGTGCATCCAGGCGAATAACGCGGGCGTTCATCTGACCGATGCGGATGGCCAATGCGTCGAGTGTATCTTCGGTTTCCTGGCGGGTCGTGTTAATAGCGGTCCGTTGAACTTCAAGTTCATCGTTCAGGCTGGCAACTTCACCGAGGCTGACTCCGGAACCCGTATGCGCAGAAAACCAGTAACCGCCGGCAAAAGTTGCGCAACTCAACGTGCCGATAATCAGCAATGCAAATGCGCTTGCCGACCTGCCGGACAAATTGACCTGGCGGGTTTTTCCGAACCCTTTGCCAAAGATAACTACATTCATCGAGTACGTCCTGGATGCGCCCTGTTCGAGCTATAAGCTATTGATTCAAAAGTAGTTAAATCACAGGCCAGCGGCCATGACTGGCGCCCATTTATTGTTGTAGACCTGCGTCTTAACATCACGTTGGTAGCCCCGCTGCCTTAGGACCTAAGTCCCTTAGATCGGTGGTTTTGCGTCCCCGACTTTCAGCGGGTATGCCTTTATCGACGACTAATATGCAAAATTCAGCTTTTTATTACAAGATAAGCCGTTCAGAACCATGATACCGGTCACCCAATCGACAAGAAAGCGCGAACTCCGTCACACTATTATGTCTATTACACGTCTCGAAAAGTTGCTCAAATCAGGCTCAGACGGCCGCCTGGATAAAATTATCCAGCGTGCTCAAAATATCGATGCGCTGACGAGCGCATTGCAAGCCGATTTATCAGCAGAATTAGCCGAGAATCTGCTCTCTGCCAACGTCCACGATAATGGTGAGCTGGTGCTGGTTTGCAGTACGTCAGCGTGGGCGGCAAGACTGCGTTTTGAGAGCAACGCGCTGATTGCAGCCGCGAACAAAGCGGGGCATGGTGCCAAGGCTTGCAAGGTGACCGTAGGGCATCAAAAACAACCGTAGGAGCCCGCCGTACGATAGAAACCTATCCTCAAACCTTGAGATTCTCGATCTATCGGCACGGGCGACAAACTTTGCATCGCAAAGTTTGATACCAATGGTGAAAGCAGCAAATAATTCGATCGAGGGCGTT
>CAYOHF010000123.1:0-9471 GCA_964403695.1 uncultured Woeseiaceae bacterium
ATGCCGCTCCCACGAGATGTATGAAATCAGGCTACGGTTGAGTTCAATGTCTCGACTCCGCCCATGTACGGCCGCAAGACATCAGGTACGACTACAGAACCGTCTGCCTGTTGATAGTTTTCCAGTACTGCAACCAAGGCTCGACCCGCAGCAACCCCGGAGCCATTTAATGTGTGCAAAAGCTCAGGCTTGCCGGTAACGGGATTTCTCCAGCGTGCCTGCATACGGCGTGCCTGGAAATCCTTGAAATTGCTGCAAGAGGAAATCTCGCGATAGGCCTGTTGCCCAGGCAACCAGACTTCCAGGTCATACGTTTTGTGCGAACCGAATCCAACATCACCGCTGCACAAAACGACCTTTCGGTAAGGCAATTCCAGTCGCTGCAGAATCGATTCTGCATGCCCTGTTAATTCGTCAAGAGCGGCGTCCGAAGTAGCAGGATCGACCAGCTGCACCAACTCTACTTTTTCGAACTGGTGCTGGCGAATCATGCCACGCGTATCTTTACCGTAGGAACCGGCTTCTGATCTGAAGCATGGTGTGTGTGCCACGTAGCGCTTTGGCATTTGCGCAGCTTCCAGGATGCTCTCTCTTGCCAGGTTAGTAACCGGTACTTCCGCCGTAGGGATCAGAAAGAACGGTGGATCGTCCGTTGTTTTGAACAGATCGGCCTCGAATTTCGGGAGCTGTCCGGTTCCGGTTAAGGCATCCGCTTGCACAAGGTAGGGGACATAAACTTCCTCATAGCCGTGTTCACTGGTATGCGTATCGAGCATGAACTGAATCAATGCTCGCTGCATTCTGGCGAGAGGACCACGTAGTACAGAAAATCGTGAGCCGGAGATGCGACTTGCAGCCTCGAAATCCAACAGGCCCATGCTGGAACCTAAATCCACATGATCAACCGGTTCGAAATCGAATTCGGGCAGGTCACCCCATTTGAGAACTTCGCGGTTTTCCGTTTCGTCGCAACCGTCCGGAACATCATCGTGCAACAGATTGGGCAAGCCCATTTCAATATCCGTTAAATCGATCTGCACCAGTTGCAGCTTTTTCTCAGCACGCTCCAGGCGATCGCCAAGGTCTTTGACCGCAGCGAGCAAAGGTTCTACATCCTCGCCCTGCGCTTTCGCCTTGCCAATTCTTTTTGCACTGGCGTTTCGCTCGGCACGAAGAGACTCGACTTCCACCTGCACAGCTTTTCGCTGTTCCTCGAGTGCCAGGTAGGCGTCAGCATCAAATTCGAAATTACGTCGCGCAAGATTTTTCGCGACCTCGCTCGTCGATTGCCTGAGTAATTTTGCGTCAATCATGATCTTTATCTTTATGAGGCTTGGTACGCTGCTCGTTTAGCCTGGCCATCTCAGCCAGCTTCTCGCCAATCTTCAACTCCAGACCGCGCGGGACGGGATGATAATACTTACGCTGCGGCATGTCGTCGGGAAAATAGGTTTCGCCCGGCGCAAATGCGCCCTCCTCGTCATGCGCGTAGCGATATTCCTCACCGTAGCCGAGATCTTTCATCAGGCGGGTTGGGGCATTGCGAAGGTGCATCGGTACCTCCAGCGAGCCAAATTCCCGCGCATCTGCTGCAGCGGTTTTCGCCGCTTTATAGACCGCATTACTCTTTGCCGCGCACGCCAGGAAAACTGCTGCCTGTGCCAGCGCGAGCTCACCCTCCGGGCTACCCAGGCGTTCGATCGTCTCCCAGGCATCAAGGCAGATACGCAGGGCGCGCGGATCTGCGTTGCCGATATCCTCGGATGCCATCCTGATCATCCGTCGGGCTACGTACAACGGATCACAGCCACCATCGAGCATACGCATAAGCCAGTAAAGTGTAGCGTCTGGATCCGATCCGCGAACGGATTTGTGCAAAGCAGAAATCTGGTCGTAGAAATATTCGCCTTTCTTGTCGAAACGACGGCGGCTCCCCTGCGCGACGTCTTTTGCGACTGCAGCGTCAATTGTTCGACCTTCGTCGTTCTCCGGTGCAAGGTCGGCGGCCAGCTCCAGCAGATTAAGCCCGCGGCGTGCGTCACCGTCCGCAGCAAGTACGATGAGTTCCAGCGCGTCGTCGTCAATACTGAGATCAAGTGTACCCAAACCGGTGTTCGCGTCTTTCAGCGCCCGCCGCAGGATATCGCAAAGCGCTTCTGCATCCAGCGACTTGAGCACGTAGACGCGCGCTCGTGACAGCAACGCATTGTTCAGCTCAAAAGACGGGTTTTCCGTAGTCGCACCGATAAAAGTAAGCGTGCCATCCTCGACGAATGGCAGGAACCCGTCCTGTTGTGCCTTATTGAATCGATGCACCTCGTCAAGAAACAGCACGGTTGAGCGCCCCTGTGCCAGCCGATAATCCTTAGCTTCGGCAACTGCCGCCCGGATGTCTTTGATCCCGGCCATTACGGCAGAGAGTGCAATAAAATGTGCTTCCGTCTTTTCCGCGATCATGCGGGCCAGTGTTGTCTTGCCGGTTCCGGGGGGACCCCAGAAAATCATCGAATGTACGCGACCCTGGTCGATGGCCTGCCGTAGTGGTTTTCCTGATGCCAGAACGTGTTGTTGGCCAAAGAAAGTATCCAGACTGGTCGGCCGCATTCGGTCAGCCAATGGGCGAGATAAGTCGTCGCCCGGCTGCTGAATACGTTCCTGTGCAAATAAATCAGCCAATTCGATTCTGCAGCTGCTTCTCTATGCGCATGCTCCAGCCACCCACGCCAACCATTGCGATCAGTATTCCCACAACGATGCCAAGCATGTCAGCGAAGAGATCGTTCCATTCAGCGGTGCGATAAGAAATCATGCGCTGGCACATTTCGATCAGACCACCAAATGCAAGCAAACCCAGCACCAGCTTCCAATACGCCTTACGCGCGTACTGACCGGAGAACCAAAGTGCCAAAACGGCGAACGTTACGCCGTGCAGCCATTTGTCCGACAGACTCCATACTGCCGCAGGGTCTTGTGGCCAGAGCCAGATTGCAGGGATTACTGCTAACGTCAAAACGCTTAAAAGTAGCACTATGTTGGCGAACTGCCAGTGTCTCGGATAACTAAGCGGCAACATTCAGAGGTCCGCAGATTCGGGCACCAGCGCTACACCCACTACGTCGACACCCTGCGGCGGCGAAAAACTAAAACGCCCATCATCAATTGGCTCGTTCAGAGACACATCGAACAATGCTATCAGGGTGGTCTGTTCGAGATTGTCGGAAAACAGCATACGAGTCAGTTTATCGTCCGCGAAACCCAACTCGACTTTGGTGAAGCCATTCTCAGTGTTTTTCGGTCGCAATCTAACCCAGACTGTTCCGCGGTCGGTGAAACTACCAATATAATCGAATTCGTCCAAAACGTCCTTCGACCCGCCGAGCAACAACGCCGGCGTGCTACCCAAAACTTTCGCCTGGGACTTTACAGTTACCTGTTCCAGGTCAACGTCGTAACTCCAGACGTTCAGGCCATCTGCGACCAGGATTTGTGCATACGGCTCTGTGTAAGACCAACGGAAGCGGCCGGGCCTTTGAATCTCGACGGTCCCCGTCGAGGTTTCGACAACAATGTCATCTGCATCGATGAGCTGTTGCTCGAAGCGACCCGATATCGTCGAAACGTTATTGACGAAATTGTCAATCAACTGTTGACCCGAGTCAGTATCGTCCGCATTGCTGTTGTCTTGTGCATTCGCAAAAGCAGTCATGCATAGAATCAAACTCAGACCAAGCGCAAATTTGTAGGTGTTAGTTCTGAACAATGTTTTTCCTTGTGGCGCCTGGGTTACGCCAACTCCCCTAATCTTTGGCGGTTGCCGGGATCAATATCTCGCGCGTGCCATTTGACTGCAGTGGGCCAACCATCCCTGCCTCTTCCATTGACTCCACCATACGCGCAGCACGGTTGTAGCCAATCTTGAGGCGCCGCTGCACGCCTGAAATGGATGCTTTTCGCGTATCCACGACGATTTTTACTGCCTGGTCGTAAAGCGGGTCCTGCTCTGCATCAACGTTATCTCCGGGCATAACCTCCAGACCAGTTAGTCCTGGAGTTAGACTCGTCGGAGACTGCAAAATTTCATCGAGATAACGCGGCGATCCTGATTTCTTCAGGTTCCGCACAACCCTGTGTACCTCCTGGTCGGCAACAAAAGCACCGTGTACGCGAGTTGGCAGCGAAGTGCCCGGCGGCAGGTACAGCATGTCGCCATGCCCGAGCAATTGTTCCGCCCCCATTTGATCAAGGATAGTACGTGAATCGACTTTCGCGGAAACCTGGAACGCGATACGCGTCGGAATATTGGCTTTGATCAGACCGGTAATTACATCGACTGAAGGTCGTTGCGTCGCCACCAACATGTGAATTCCCGACGCACGCGCTTTTTGTGCCAACCGTGCAATCAGTTCTTCGACCTTCTTACCGACAATCATCATCATGTCTGCCAGTTCGTCGATAATAATAACGATAAACGGCAACGGGGTCAGCGTCGGATGTTCAATCGGCTTATCCGGATCCAGCAACTCGGGCGGCTTGAATATCGGATCAGGAATCGGCTCTCCGGCATCGATCGCATCCTGCACCTTGCGGTTATAGCCACCGATGTTTCTGACGCCAAGCGCTGCCATTAACCGATAACGCCGGTCCATCTCGCCAACACACCAGCGCAACGCATTCGCGGCCTCTTTCATGTCTGTCACGACCGGTGTCAGAAGATGCGGAATGCCCTCGTATACCGACAACTCGAGCATTTTCGGATCGACCATGATCAGGCGTACGTGTTCGGGTTTGGCCTTGTACAAAAGGCTTAAGACCATGGCATTAATGGCAACGGACTTACCTGAACCTGTCGTGCCCGCGATAAGCAGGTGCGGCATACGTGCCAGATCGGCCACCACCGAGTCTCCGGAAATATCCTTGCCGAGCGCAAGGGTTAATGGAGAGGCAAGCTCATCATAGGCGCGACTCTTGAGGATCTCGCCCAACGTGACCAGTTCGCGATTTTCATTCGGAATTTCCAAACCGATAAAAGACTTGCCGGGAATAACTTCTACAATACGAACGCTGACAACCGACAGGGAACGGGCGAGATCTTTTGCCAGGTTGGCGATCTGACTTACCTTTACGCCCGGCGCAGGATCGAGTTCAAAGCGAGTGATGATCGGGCCGGGTGATACCGACACAACTTCCACATCAATATTGAAGTCTTTAAGTTTGAGTTCGACGAGACGGGACATCGCCTCGAGCGATTCCTCTGAATAACCTTTCTTTTGCGGCGGCGGATCATCGAGTAGCGACAATGGCGGCAATTCGCCCTCGGATGGCGGCTCGAACAGAGGTACCTGGCGCTCTTTCTCCGCCCGTTCGCTCGTTTCAAGCTTTGGTACCGTCGGTTCTATGCGTGGTGGTGCGCGCCCTGCGGTACGCTTTTTCTCGGCAGCGAATATATCCTGACGCGCGGCCAACTGGCGCCTGCCCTCGGCACGGTCGCGCAACTCACCAACTTTTTGCCGCCCTAGCTCCCACATCGACCAGCACCAGTGACCGATACGGTCCATGATGGCAAACCACGAGATACCCAGGAACACCGACAACGACGCAACCCAGAGAAAAAACAGCAACACGCTGGCGCCAAGCAGTTTCATCATCGATTCGAGGTTGTTGCCTACAATCTGGCCGAGAACGCCGCCAGCCGTTTCACGAAAACCAAGCGGTGAAAAATGGAGTGTGGCCAACGCGCAGCTGGTTATCAGGGTGGCAAGAAAGCCGCCGACCCTTAACGTGTAGTCCGCTCGCGTGAGTTCCTTACGCGTTTGCCGCTCACGAAAGATCATCCAGCCGAGGTAGAAAACCAGTAGCGTAAACAAATATGCCGGCCGGCCAAACAGGGTGAACAGCAAATCAGCGCTCAATGCGCCAACTCGCCCAACCCTGTTGTTGATTTCGCCGCTGCCGCTTGCCTGCATTAACCCCGGATCCGCAGGGTCATAAGAGAACAACGCGACGAACAGGATCAAGGCAAGTGCACCGAAGACCCACAAGGCGCCCTCGCGCAGCGTCTTGGCAACCTGTGTCGATAAGCCGCTTGCCGGTTTTACTTTTTTCGCTGGTTGTCGTGCTCTGGCCATATTAAAGTGATCTGAGATAAAGTGTATATAAGGCGCTGATTCTAATACATCTTAATGAAACATTTTTCACAAATATCAGGCCCGGCGGCTCTGCTGCCTGGCGCTTACTTACGCTCAAACCGTCTTTTCTCCATGTTCGCGATGGTTTTGCTCGCGCAATGTGTTTTCCCTACACTTGGCGCTCGACAGCCAGCATACGACATCTGCCGAGGGCTTGAATACGACCAAATCGGGCGCATTTTCAGTTACCTTGGCTCAACGCAGTAGACGGCCGAATTGGCAAATTTCTTGAAGGCAAATTATACATGAGCAATAACAAACATTGCCGCGTTCTCATCCTGGGATCGGGACCGGCAGGCTACGCTGCCGCGGTCTATGCGGCCAGGGCAAACCTGAATCCAGTCATTGTTACCGGCATGGAACAGGGCGGGCAGTTGATGACGACCACCGATGTTGATAACTGGCCTGGTGATGTTGAAGGCTTGCAGGGCCCGGATCTGATGGAGCGGATGTTGAAGCACGTACAGCGCTACAACACAGAAGTGGTCAACGATCACATCAACAAAGCCGACCTGTCAGTCAGACCTTTCATTCTCGAAGGCGACTATGCCACCTACACTTGCGACGCCCTGATTATTGCAACCGGTGCGACCGCTATGTATCTCGGCTTACCCTCGGAAGAGGCGTTCAAAGGCCGCGGGGTTTCCGCCTGTGCGACCTGCGATGGATTTTTTTATCGAGGCAAGGAAGTCGCTGTCATTGGTGGCGGCAACACCGCGGTTGAAGAAGCGTTGTACCTAAGCAATCTCGCCTCGAAAGTTACGTTGGTTCACCGGCGTGATGCACTACGTTCGGAAAAAATTCTGCAGGACAGTCTTTTCCAGAAAGAGCGTGAAGGCAACGTCGAAATTCTCTGGGATCATGTCGTCGATGAGGTTCTTGGTGATGACTCGGGCGTGACCGGTTTGCGTGTCCGCAGCACGACTGATTCGGCAAAAACAACTGATGTGGATCTCTCAGGCGTTTTTATTGCGATCGGACATCGACCGAACACTGAGTTGTTCAAAGAACAACTGGATATGAAAAACGGCTACATTGTTGTAAAGACCGGGCTGAGCGGTGACGCGACCGCAACCAGCATCCCTGGTGTGTTTGCTGCAGGAGATGTCGCGGATCAGGTTTACCGCCAGGCAATAACATCAGCCGGTGCAGGCTGTATGGCAGCACTGGATGCTGAAAAGTATATCGATGCCCAGGAAACTCAAAGCCCGGCGGGCAATGCAACCGCCTGACCGATGCAGCTATGCGGGTTGAAATAGCCGACAGCATTGCCGCGTTCAGCGACCAGGACTGGAACGTCCTGCTCGGGAATCAATACCCCTTCCTGCGCCACGAGTTTCTTCTCGCCGCGGAACAAAGCGGATCTGTGTCTGCTGACACTGGTTGGTCGCCACGACATATCGGCTTGTATGACGATCGTGACAAGCTTTGCGCAGCAATGCCTTTGTATGAAAAATCCCATTCGTGGGGCGAATTCGTCTTCGACTGGAGTTGGGCGCAAGCCTATGAGCAGGCGGGGCTTCGTTACTACCCAAAATTGGTATCAGCTGTTCCATTTACGCCAGCGCCGAGTCCGCGCCTGCTGGCAACGGGCGAACACCATCAGCATGAATTGATTGGCGCTGCACTCGATTATGCAAAAAGTAACGGCAACTCCTCCTTGCATATTCTTTTCCCGCTTGAAAATGAACTAGGTATCCTGAAAGACAAGGGACTCAAGTTGCGCAAGGATTGCCAGTTTCACTGGCACAATAACAATTATCGATCGTTTGACGATTTTCTTGCAACCTTTAACGCTGCCAAGCGCAAAAAAGCAAAACGGGACCGGCGGCACGTTGTGGAACAGGGATTTCACTTTCGCTGGCTCAAAGGACATGAAATCGATCGCGCCACCTGGTCTGACGTCTACCAACTAATCAGTCTGACTTTTCTTCGCCGCGGCTCCATGCCCTATTTCAGTGAGGATTTTTTCGTTGAGGTAGCGAAAAAGCTACCGAACAATATTGTTGTGGTGATCGCAGAGAAGAATCGCATGCCAGTCGCCGCAGCTGTATTTTATGAAAGTGAACATGCCTTGTACGGGCGCTACTGGGGCAGCGATTCGCATTACAACGCACTGCATTTTGAGACTTGCTACTACCAGGGAATCGATTACTGTATTGCGCAGAAAAAGAGACTTTTTGAACCGGGAACCCAGGGCGAACATAAACTCAGCCGGGGGTTCAGACCGGTCGCAACCTGGTCGGCGCACTGGCTCGCACGCCCGGAATTCTTCACGGCGGTGGGCAATTATCTGGATGCGGAGGAGCAACATATCGATCGCTATATTGACGCTGCGGGCTCACACAGTCCTTACCGATCTGGACCAAAGGAAGATTCGCAAGAACCGCAATCATGAAATCTCCGCGTATCACCTGGATCAATAGCGCGGACCCGCCGGAAGCCTTTCCGGATGTAGCTTCCGCATTCGACACGCCAGATGGTTTGTTGGCCGCCGGTGGCGATCTGTCAGAAACGCGGCTGCTTTATGCATACCGCCACGGAATCTTCCCCTGGTTCGATGACGGCCAACCTATTCTCTGGTGGTCGCCTGATCCGCGCTGCATTATTCGACCGGATGAATTTCACGTATCCCGCAGATTGAGCCGCTATTTGCGCCAGAGTGGCTTCGAAGTCAGCTTCAATACGGCATTTGATGAAGTCATTGCAAAATGCGCTGAAGATCGCGAAGGCCAGCAAGGCACCTGGATTACTACCGAGATGATGGACGCCTATTCTCAACTGCACAAGAACGGCTGGGCGCACTCTATTGAAGTCTGGTCAGACGGTGCGCTGAGCGGCGGGCTATACGGACTTGCGATTGGCAAGGCGTTTTTCGGCGAATCGATGTTCAGCCGCCACAGCAACGCATCCAAGGCCGCCATGCTTGCTTTGTGCCAATTGCTTGAGCAAGCGGGCTTTGCCGTTTTGGACTGCCAGGTCGAGTCGCCTCACCTCGTAAGCCTTGGCGCAACGCTGGTGCCGCGAGCCGAATTCGCGGCAATGCTGTCAGAAGCTTGCGAACCACAATCTCAGCGCCTGACCTTGCCCGCAGGACGGCTCAGTATTGCTGATTTTAATTGCTAATAAGGACCAAACCCGAATAATTCACGAGTGCCGGCTTCCAGGACCGAATGCGGTAGATGATTCAACCTGGTCAAGCGTTTTCCGCTTGTCTGTAGCGCTACGATTTACGCCTGCCGGGCTGTCGCTTCCTGTGCCGGCACATCGCGCCCGATCCTGCTCG
>CAYOHF010000124.1:0-9420 GCA_964403695.1 uncultured Woeseiaceae bacterium
TCCCAAGGCGGAACCGCAAAACCCGTGGGAGCGGCATCCTGCCGCGATCGCGCAATATCCGACTCGTATAGAGAACCGGATCGATTACCCAACTCGAATCCGAGCCCCGAAAAGCCGAATTCGCACGAGCATCAGGCAACATCGCGAGCGCGAGATTAACAACAGCCACGTCATCCACGATTTTCGCGTTGCAGGATGGCCCGCATATCCAATGGCGTCTCTGTACTGCATGCCTGCATCACCGAGTCGCGATTTATTTTACCCCTGCTTGTGCGTGGGATTTCCTCCAGAATATGCCAGCGAACAGGTTGCTTGTGCTCGGCAAGATGCGTATTGATCCAGTCGTGTAGTTCGCGAATGGATGTATCACTTTTATCACCCAGCACAATCGCTATTCCAATATTCTCACCGTAAAAAGAATCTTCTATTCGAAACGTGCAGGCATCTGACACCGCAGGAAACTGTTGCACCACCTCATCAATATCTGCTGGAAATACTTTCTGCCCGCCCTTGTTGATCTCATCGCGTTCACGGCCGCGCAGGAAAAGCTGACCCCGCTCATCTATAACGCCAATGTCGCCCGTCATGAACCAACCCTGGCTGATGACAGCATCTGTGAGGTCCTGACGCTGGAAATAGCCTTGCATAAGGCCGGGAGTATTCAGCCAGATCATGCCCTCTTCCCCCGTCGCACAGGCGAGTTGGGGATCCAGTGGCTCCGCGGTGGTGTCCTGTCGCATCACACTGATCGTCGCACCCCAGGAGCTGCCTATCATGCCGCTTTCCGGTGCCACTTTAGCAGCGCTGCTGCCAGCCACCCAGCTGCCTGTCTCAGTTATACCGTAGGCGTTAACTACTGCCTGAGTTGCGGTCCACTCCTGAATGTCCGTCCACATGCCTGCCGACAGCGGCGCCGAACCGACATGAACGCGCTGCAGACTGCCTTTTTTCGGCGGCTGCGCAGCCTTCAGCGCGAGGTTCCACACCGACGGCACACTCGAAACGAAACTGATTTCACGATCGTCGATCAACGCCCCAAGTTGCATTAGCACCTCTGATTGAAATGGTGGAGCAATATACAAATCACATCCGGAAAGCCACGGGAACAGGCAATTGCAGATTAATCCATGGCCGAAATGAGTCGGCAGTACACACAATGTGCGCCGAAATGCGCTAACGCCAAGGCAGTCACGCAGCGACGTCCAACGTGCGTATAACGAACGATACGTGTGCACGACGCCTTTGGGTTGTCCGGTTGACCCGGAAGTAAAAAGGATTAGCGCATCCTCATCGAGTGCCGGTCGCGCTCCCGAAATGCGACTTCCCGGCACGCCGTCAGAATCATCGAGCGTCTGCAAAACAGTCACTTCAGGTAACGAAAATTGGGAGGCCGCATCGTCCACAATACTGAATCGAGCACAAGCAGAGCTGGCGAGTTTGCCGACTTCGAAAGCAGTCAGACGAGAATCGACGGGAATCGCACAACCTCCCAGTCTCCAGATAGCCAGGAGTTCAGCGAAAAACTCCAATCGATTGCCAAAATGAATTAACACACGATCACCCGGCTCAAATCCGTGCAGCAGCAATTTGCGTACTCGTCCGGCAACTTGTCGCCTGATCTCCGCCCTGTCCCAGTGCCTGCCGGAAATCGGCTCCGTCAAGGTCCCGATATTGTGGTCAATCGCCATCCCTTCTATTTCTCCTGCGATTTTCAGCACCGCTCTACATAAGCGAGCTCCGAACTGCGGAACCATAATGACAAAAATAGCCAACCGAATCGCACTCCGGGTTCACAACCTCTATTGAGAACCAGCGCCACGTACCGACCCCTGGAATCGGGCAGTATCGGGTTAATAGCATAACTTCGTCTTCACGGTGGCCCAGTGCGACTCATCATCCTTGAAAATAACCTGCGCGAACGATTGGGACATTTTCTCAACTCGACCATCGGTCTGGCCAATGCAGCTCGACAAAACCAATACATTTCCGACGTCCAGGTTTATTGTCATAACAAAGCCAGCAAGGAAGTTCTTCGTCTTGCCGATGCCGTACCACTTTTTCGGCATGTGTCGTGGCAACGAAAGAAATACTTGTCGCCAACTAAATCGATGCAGAAACTGGGCGCGATCTATGCGAAGAACTGCGCGCAGCTCGGTGAAATTGCGGCGGAAGACATTATTCTCGTGCCAACCGCACAGGAGAACCAGGTATTTGGCCTGAGTTTGTTTCTGGCTTCGCTCCCCAGGCTATTACGCCCGCAGGTTGTCCTGAATTTCCATGTTGACAACTGGGCCGGAAATACTCAACGTACGGCGGCAATTCAGGCGGCATTCGATGCGCTGGCCGATACCGGTTCCGACAACGTCATCGTCACTGCCCCTACACCGGAGCTGGCAGCAAGGCTTGCCAAAGTTTGCCGTAGCATTCCGGTCAGAACCTATCCGTTACCGCAGAATTACGACCTGTGTGCGAATGACGAACCGACGGGAGAGCAGTCGTCGGCACCGATCATCGCGATCATGGGGAGACCGCTGAAGCGCAAGGGCAGTGTCGACATCACCAAAATTATCCTGCAGTTTCGCGAGCGCTCACCGGATGCGCGATTCCTTGTACAAAGCACAGTCACGTCATCCGGCTTTCTGAAACTGATTCTCAGCCCTAACGTCAGCGTCAAGATCGGTGGCCTGACGCCGCAGCAATACGGCAATATGCTGAGAAGCGCGGACATCCTGCTTATGCCCTACGCGACCGATGCCTATAAGGACCGCACCTCGGGGATCTTTGCTGATTGTGCTGCCTATGGAAAAGTCGCCGTGGTACCCAATGGCACCTGGATGGCACGGCAGATTGATGATGAGCACGCCGCCGGCATCGTTTATGCACCCGGAGCGGTCAATGGACCTGGCGATGCGCTTATGCAGGCCATCGCGGAATTGGATTCAATGCAGGAACGTGCACGAAACAGGGCAGGCTACTGGTTGAAAAATCAAAGCGCTGCTGCCTATATCGACAGGCTGCTTGCCGAAATCAAGTGTGATCCAGGACCTTCACTGCTGCCCCTGGTCAAGACGCCCGCTGAAAACGATCCGACGGTTCGTGACGTCCCACAACCAAGGCATGCGAGCTTGTGATCAGGTCATCCTGAAATCAGCTTTCGCGAAAACGGCCGACCAGAACAATCAGCCAGTAAAACAGCACAATACCGAGCCCAAGCATGGAAGCCAGCTCACGATAGCTGGCGTTATTTATATGAAATTCGTTAGCCCGAATGACGTCGTGTGCCAAAAACGATCCGCGAATTGATATTTTTCCGGCGGCAGGCAAGTCCTGCCCGATTCCAGCCAGGGTTATGAATTCACCTCTGTATAACTCGACTGTCATCCGCGCTCCGTCTCGCCTGTATCTGACTCGATCAAGCTCGATCCCATGCCCGCTTCGATCCTCCATACGAATCAACTGAACATTACCACCGCCGGCTTGCTCAACTGCATCCACGAGCGCTAGCGGCAACAGCAGATAAATTGCCAGCGCCGCAATCAGCGCGAGCAATCCTTTTGACTCTGGCAAAATCAAATCCTTCGCCTGTTCACGAATCGGCAGTGTAAATGCGTAAATCACATATACGCCGCCAAAAGCCGTCATCAGGTGACTGGGTAATTGCTCCGGCCAAAAAAAACCGAAATTTGTTAACGACCAGTCAAATGGCACCAGAAAACGTGGTCCGTTACCCCACTTTATCTGACAGGCGTCTATTAACAGATGCAATAACACACCGAAGCTCAACACCAGGAATACGTACCTGGATCTGCTGGACAATCGCGAACAGGCGAACGCGAGCACCAGGGAGAAAAGCAGGCTCGCCTGGACGATTGCAAAAAGCCTGACGTCCAGTATGTCCACATTGGGCGCAATGAACATTGCGGCTCGCTTCACTACGAAAGGTATATCCGGGAGTATTGCACCGAGGTATATCCACTTGATATCCGCCTTTGACAATATTGCCTTAGTGGATACTGCGTGCAGGCCGAGATGCGCTATTGTGTTTGGCATACTTTCTTCGTACTCAATCTTGATTTCGAAACGGCAAGCGAACGGTCAGCCATTACACAGACCAGGATCCGCAAAAACTCCATTCTAGCGGCCCGCCCAACTTCAATACAGAGGTGATTCACTGTCGAATTAAACAAGCCAGAATTGCACGAGTCGCAAAACAGGGTTTGCCGGTTTCGGCTGGATTATGGGACACACGTGGATCTCACCTTACTTTTCTCAGATTGACTCAGCCCGATTAACCATGTTCACAGGCTGACTAAGCCCTTAAGCGATGCAATTGTGACGGGTTTCACTTTCGGCAAACAAAGATACGGGTAGTGTCAATGAGTACGGACTCGATCCGTGCGCTTTAGTTGATCGGCACGGGGATGCACTCCCCACAATTCGAACATGCATTATGTTGCGGTCAACCAGCTTATAGGTCGAGAATGGAAAACACTTTGAATCTGAAATTCAGCCCAAAATTTTCAACATTTTGCATCGTGCAATTCACGATTGTGACAGTCGTTCTGGTCCTGGGCCTGCTCGCATACGTATTTACTTACAAAACAGGACATGGCGGCTTGCTTGGCTTCTTGCCCTTGCTGGATGACGGTAATGAACAAAGTATTCCGACCTACGTGTCAGTAGTTAACTTGCTTTTGGCGTCGTTACTATTATTCACAATTTACATCTTCGAAAAAACGAAAAATAATGATCATTCTCGCTACTGGCTGTTTTTGTCCGCACTATTTCTTCTGTTATCCATCGACGAGTCAGCAAGTATCCATGAGCAATTCGCCAATGTTCACGACTACCTGGTAACTCATGAACTAATTCCACCGGTTCTCAGCACACACCAGTGGCTTCCCTTTGGCCTGGCATTTATTGTTCTCATATTGGCCATCCTTTTACCGTTCATCATTAAATTGCCACGGAAAACGATGGGACTGTTTTCTATAGCGGCAACTATTTTCATTGCTGGGGCAGTCGGATTTGAATATTTGGGTGCGGTGATGCTGGAAACAGGGATGGTTGAATCCAGGAACGATATTGCATATCTGATCAGGCGAATTTTTGAAGAGGGTTTTGAAATGTACGGGATCGCCTTGTTCAACTGCGCTTTGTATCGTGAGATTTTGCAAAGGAATTTCTCATTGACCTTTGGGCGATAGCACCAGATCGGGTGCTGCCGGTGCTTTGGTGCTCTTGCATCAAGAGTTCAAACGAAGTGTCTGAATATATTCCCTTGATTCAGGTGATACTTTTTCTGAGGTAATCGGACAATCGCAATGTTAATGCGAGCAGCGTCAATGTAGGATTTGGCGCACCTGCTGTCGGGAACGGGGCTGAACCAGCGACATACAGGTTTCCAATTCCGTGCACCTCGCAATCAGGATTAACGACTCCCTGGCGCGGGTTGGCGTGCATTCTTGTCGTTCCCATATGGTGCCAGCCACCACTCACGAACGAAGGCCAGTTGGCGTCGTCGTCCAGCAACCAATCCGCCAACTGGACGCGCCCGAGGCCAGTACGACCTATTTCCTGACCCAATAACTCGTAAAAGCGGCGGATCGATCGCTTGTCGAGTTCAGTCAGTCGCCAGTCAAGTATCAGGCGCGGCACACCCAATGCGTCTAGCTCATCGCTCAGTGTCACGCGGGAATCCGGATTAGGGGCTTGCTCCTGGCGTGTTTTCAATCGAAAGTCCTGGCGCAGATTCAAGGCTCGCAACGGATCTGCAGGCGGGCGCTCCTCACCTCGCTCTCTGGCTCTCCTTAATCTGCTCAGCAAGTCGGGTGTAATGGCCTGAAATGTCCCTTTTATTCTTTCTCCCCAGCGCCCGGGCTCGATCGATGCCGTCCCGTTCAGAAGTTGTTCTTCCCGCTGTTTGTCCTCATCAAGTGCCAGTTCACCCCGCGCCATTGGCTGCGATCCTGCTACTCGCGATGCAGCAGCGTACATCTTCAACGACACTGGTTTCGCGAAGCGCAGATTGGCCCCTGGCATCTCGATGTGCTCCATAAAGTAGCGACCGACCAGGTCATGGTCGTTGCCGAGCCCGTTCCGTGCCTGTTGCTTCGACGCCAGCAGTAATCGTGCATTTTCGATGGCACCGCAGGCCATGACATAGCAACGTGCACTTACCGTGTGCTCTTTGTCATTCAGGGTTCGTACTCGCAAGCCTTTCAACGCAGTGACTGTTTCATTTGCCTGCAACTCACATACGGTGGCATGGGTGTAAAGTTGCACATTTGAAGAATTCACGATCGCTTCCCGATAGGCTGTGCCAAACCGGGTTGGTGGGCTGAATTGCCACATCTTCGTCCAGAAACCTGAGCCCAGTGGCAGTCTGGCAACTGCGGAATCCTGCGCTTCCCAATACGCCGCATCATATTCGTATGGACCAAGTTCCACTATGCGATGAGCACGTTCGTAAAAGGAATCCAGGACCTCCCTCTCAAAAGGCCATCCGCTGTCCGGGACCCAGGATCGTGTCTGAAAATCGATCGGATCTAATGGCGCACAGAAACCTGCCCAGTGACCAGTCGTTCCGCCAAAATAACGCAATCGCGCTGCATGCAATGGGAAATACGGCTCACCGACATTGTCTGCGCGATAAAGATCTTGTGACTGGGTTTCGTACTCGAAGCCCCCGGCTTCAAGGAGGATCACTTTGCTTGGCGTGTTTATCCACTCCAGCGCCAAGGCGATACCAGCCGCGCCTGCACCAATTATGCAGAGATCACACTCCAAAATAGATTCATCATCGAGGTCACGAGCGTCTGTATGCATACTCTTGTGCCTGATCAGTTGGCGCGCAAAGAATAAAGCGCATAACGGCGTGCTTCCGTCCGCGAGAGAACCCAACCGTCTACCTGAACAGTATTTCCGCGCGCAAATTCCTGGCGAATCGTTTCAACCGGGTTGAAGCTTACCTCGGCCGATGCGATCAGGTTGCGCAATACCGCCAGGTCGTCTTCCCCAGGATGGGCATAGCGGTATGCCTTGCCAAGCTGCTGAATCTGACAATCGTCGACGAATATGTTTTGAATACCCAGATCCGCAGCATCGCCTGTACATGTCTGGCGTGACGCAAACCACACTGCGCCCGGCACTGCGAGTACAGCGGTGGCAAACGTGGCTTTGATAAAATTGCGTTTTTTCACAATCTGACGTGGCGTTCCCGAAGAAATGTGACAGTTGGCCACCCATTTGCAGGGCCGTCAACCTCCTCAATATTCTGTGAAAAAGGCAGCGCATTAAAAGTGGCGGCATCAGCATGAATATGTGGCCAATTCTTCTTATTAATACGGTTTCAAACCAACCGTGGGAGCAGCATCCTGCCGCGATTAATGCCCTTCAAATCGCTGCAGGATGCTGCTCCGACAGATGATTCTGGAAAAGGCAGAGTCCGCTAGTCTCAGGCGTCCTTCCTTGCCGTCATTTTTTGCTGGATGACAAATTCCCGGTTCCTGAAGCGAACCCATAGACTGGACCAGAACAGCTTGCGTAGTAAGCGCCGTTGATCCTTGGGAAGAGTTTTCGGATACCTTTTGATAGCTGCTCTCAGGTAGCCTCGTATCAGGCTGACCGCACCGATCACATAGGGCGGTTTAAAAATGTCGTGCAAAACTTTCAGCAGGAAGTAACCGGGCCCAACGCCTACTATGTAGCAGCCGATGCCATGATTGATTCGCCCGTTCAAGTTTGAAGTCTTGCCACCGACTTCACGGTGCATCAGGTAATTTATATCGGGGATCGCCATCGCTTGCCATCCTGCGGATATGGCGCCAACATTATCTGCGCAATCCCAACCCAGGCTTTCACGCGGCCCGCCAAATTGCTCAAAGCACTCTGCATTGTAAATTTTAAATTGACCATGCGTATGCCACGCCGGACTGGTGTCGTAAGTCTTTTTTCCGTCCTCTTCAAAATAGGGTGTGCCGGACATGATCCCGACTTTCAGGTTTTTAGTCCTGTTCGCCATTTTTTCAATGAAGTCGGGCTCACATTGCAGATCAGCATCCATTTTGATGATCCAGTCATACTCGATATCCATCGAATCGATCAGTCGTTTGCCTTGCATAAATAAACGCACGACCTTACCACCCAGTTCGTAGGCCTTGGTCGAGCTGGTGCTGTGGTGACTGATATTCTGCTGCTGTTGCTCAAGTTCTTTGACAATGTCGAGCGTACTGTCAGTTGAGCCATCGTCCATTACCAGCACGTGGAGCGGCGGTATTGTCTGGTTGACGATTGACTCCACGGCCGCCCGGATATTTTGCTCTTCATCTTTTGCAGGCAGCACTACGACATACTTCATCGTCAATCCCTCGTACTCAACTTAAACTTCATCGCCAGCCGCCCTATGCAAACATCAACTGGCGGAAATCCATTAGCTCACTGTGAAACATGACTTTCTCGCGTCAAACATTGCCCGGCACCGACCGATATCATCAGATTTGCAGGTTATATCCAAAATTCATTTGTGTTGTAAGCAGACCATCGCTTCGCGCAATATACTAACACTCGCCGGTTGCCCATTCGAGTGCAGTGGTCACGCTCGGCAGTGTGTGACAATTCTCGATGTGAGCGCGAAGACTGGACATAATCGGCATCCGGATTCCGATTCACTGCCATCCTGCAAAAACGCGGTATAGCACGTTGCCAGCTACAGTTCGAGACGATATGTTCGCCATTGATATGGATTTGGGTAGGATAGTTGAATCAATTGCCTGCGCGAGCCACAGCATGGCACATTCGCGGCAGGATGCCGCTCCCACGGATTACTCACTGCTCTCGTGGGAGCGGCACCCTGCCGCGAAATTCTGCAGTGGTAATGATTAAAGTTCTGCTTTTCAAACCTTAGTGAATCCGGACCAACTCAGGTATTGTGGCCGCATTCTGAGTTCAGGAGGAAGTTTTTCCCGGTGATCATTTCTGCAAATGACATTCAGCAAGGTGACGTTCTGCAAGCTGACGTCGTCGTGGTTGGTTCCGGGGCAGCAGGTATCCCATTGTCACTGGAACTCGCTGATACCGGGCTGAAGGTTATCCTGTTGGAAGCTGGTGGTGATTCGGTGCAGAACCGCGATCAGGACCTGTACGCCGGTAGTGTCGTGCAACCTTCGCTACACCCACCAGCCGACAAATACCGGCAGCGGTGCCTGGGCGGATCAACGGTGACCTGGGGTGGTCGCTGCGTCCCCCTCGACCCAATCGATTTGGAAAGCAGGGATTATGTCCCCTTGAGCGATTGGCCGATCTCATATGACGAATTGAATGCGTATTTTCCGGCTGCGAATGAATGGCTGGAGGCGGGAAATTGCGAGTACAAAAGCTCGCGGGCATTTTCTGATGCAGTGCCGCCATTATTCAAGGGTT
>CAYOHF010000125.1:0-9351 GCA_964403695.1 uncultured Woeseiaceae bacterium
CCACTGCTGTCCCACTTACTCCATAAATGGGGAGCAAGCCTGACAATCGCGGCAAGATGCCGCTCCTACGATGCTGCTAATCGTAACGTAGGAGCGGCATCTTGCCGCGATTGACAATGTTCGGCCGCAGTAGAAAACATCGCCGACGGCCGTTGCTAAATTCAAGTCCCGATAAGCGAAGGCGATCTGGATGTCAGTCCATGCATTGCTCTTACAGTCCAGTAACCAGAGTAAGTGGGACAGCAGTGGGTCGAACCGAATAAATTTCTGCCGGTTAACTCGGTTCGACCCCCCATTTTTTTTTGGCATCATGGCCCGATGAGAGAAGCGGACATTCTCGATTCATGTTGTGCGGCTCTGAATGATACGGGGGATGTTGGCGACTAGGCGTATCACTACAGGCAGTATAAAGTGCGAGACTGTCGGAATATTTTGCCGGTCCAAGATGAGGTGTAAATGGGAATCAGGTTCAGGCAATTGAGGATCCTCTTTCAGATCTCCGCGACAATGCTACTCGCTGTCCCCGCATGGGCATCGGAAAATCCGCCATCGATGCCATCCCATGGGGAATGCACGATGTCGGCCCGAGAAGTTGTCGATCAATTTGTCGATCTGTTTTACCGGAAGAAAAAGGTCCGACAAGCCTTCGAAAGCTGGGTACATCCCGACTACATACAGCATAAGGCCACTCTTCCCAACGGCCGCGACGCCGTCATCAACTTCCTCGAAAAACTATTAGAACGCTATCCGGAAAGGATCTTCACTATCCATCGCGTCATCGCGTCCGATGACTTGGTTGCTGTTCATTATCATAGCCAAGCGACACCAGAGGACCTTGGGTTTGCAGTGGTTGACATTTTTCGAGTTGAAGACTGTCGCATGGTCGAGCATTGGGATGTCGTGCAGCCCGTACCCGAGCAGTCCGCCAATGATAATACGATGTTCTGAAGCTTCAAGAATGGCCGCTGTGCAGAATTATCAGAATTGAACATCTGCCAATAGGTGCCCGTATTACTTATACTGTAAAATTACTCCATATCACCTCATCAAAAGAGCATACATCATGGGCATTCTGGATAAGCTACAAGAAGCAATGGAAGACGGAATTAATAAAAGTGCGCAGATTGATCAGCTGGTAATTGATGATGAAGTGGCTGCTAAAACCGATTGGGAACGGGCAAATCGAGGCGGCACAAATGTTGGCTCGCACACCCTTCGTGAAACATCGCCTACCCGTCTTGAATTCAAGGTGAATGCCATGGTTTTATTACAGCCGATGTTATTTATTATCGGCGGAACAGGCGCTTACATTTTTATAAATACGAGCCATTTCGGGCAGGACCCGATGATATCACTTGCATCGATTCCTATCGCCGGAAGTATTGTATTTATTGGTTTATTCAAGATTTTCAGATGGACAGAACCCAGAGTTTTTGACCGAACCATGAACTGCTACTGGCGAAGCCGTAAACAGCCAGACACGGCAAATGCACAAAGCAGTAAAAAAGCCTGCCTGCTTAATGACATACATGCTATCCAGTTATTAAAAGAATCCTTAGGTAATGCCGGCGATGGCAGTGGCTACGTCAGTTATGAACTAAATCTCGTACTCAAAGACAGCCGTCGTTTGAATGTTGTTGATCACAGCAACCTTTCACAGGTTCGTGCTGATGCAGAAAAACTGTCGCAGTTTCTGAATGTTCCAGTGTGGGATGCCAGTTAGAGCTTCACTAGTAGAATATGGGAACAGAAAAGAAAAGGGGTCGAACGGATTAATCGAAATTCGGTTCGACCCCTATTGGGGACTTGAAATTAGCAATACTCGGCGACGACGTTTTCCACTGCGGCCAGGCATTGTCAATCGCGGCAAGATGCCGCCCCTACGTTATGCCTGGCACAATCGTAGGAGCGGCATCTTGCCGCGATTTTCAAACTTGCTCTCCATTTGTGGAGTAAGTGGGACAGCAGTGGCTTCGACCCGTTTTTCCTGAGTCTCACCACTCCATAAGAGCTGTCTTATCGCGAACCGTTTCCGGCTCCGCAATTACTCCTGCACCGCTCCCAGCGTTTCGATGTACTGCGTCATGTTATCGCAGCTCGTATGCGGAAGGCGTCCGCGCTGTTCGAGCGGCGTCATCTCGTCGCCGCGCTTCTCCAGTGTCAGCGTCACCTGGTCCCTCGGGGCCAGGCTGACGTATGTCTCCACTGGCGGTGAACTGTTGAGCTGTACACGATAATCGCCTTCCGGAAGCAGCATCACACCGGCAGATCCCAGCGATCCACTCGCAACTTCGGATTCGCCCTGGTACACGCTAAATGACGTGGCGACCGTCTCTGCCAGCGCGGCTTGCAATTCTTCGGCGCTGCTCGCCGTGACATAACGTCCGCCCGCGGCACTGGCAACGGCCCGCAGGCTCGCCGTGTCTTCGTCGGCTGCATTGCCGAGCCCGAACCCGATCAGGTGCGCGGTAATTCCCTGCTCGCGAAGCGCGTAGGCCGCCTGCACCGTATCACCCCCGCAGCTTTCGATACCGTCGCTGACAAGAACAATTATGCGATCGCTCTCCAGCGTGCCGAAGTCACGTGCTGCCTGGTTCAAGGCATAAGCGATCGGCGTCTGGCCCGTAGGCTTCAAACCGGCGATCGCGCGGCGGATGCCGTCGCGATTCATCTCGCCGAATGGTACGAGTAAATTCGAATCCGCACAGTTGTTGCTTTCGCTGGCGCTGGTGCTGCCGTAAGCGCGGAGCGAGAGATCAATGTCGGCGGGCAGCCAATAAGAAACGTCTTCCAAAGTCTCCTTGGCGATTTGCATCTTGGACACACCGTCGATCTGGCCCCACATGCTTCTCGACGCATCGACGACGATTTGCACCGAGCGATCGTTGAGGGACACGGCAGGACGTCCGTCATTCATCGCCGTCACTTCCAGCGCTGCGCAACTCGTGTCGCGCACGTTGACCGTGATCGAAGACTCCTTCGTGTCGCCATCCAGGCTCGTGGCGAAAGCTGTGATGCGGTTTTCGCCGACGTCGAGTGGCAGACTCGCCGCAAAGGTTCCGCCTGCAAGCCGTGCCGGTACCGGTGCCGCACCGTTTACGCTCAGCGTCACGCTATCGACGCCCGTGGTGCGAAGATTGAGAAACGCCTCCGGCAACAATGCCGGATCGGATACGGGGAGGAAGCTGCCGCCCGTTGCCCAGGCTATGGTGTCGAGTATTTTGGTGCCCTGGTTGCTCGACCCGAGCAACAGTGTCTGGATCGTAATGCCGCGCTTGGTTGCCTCTACCGCGGCGTCATACGCCTTGTTCTTGCTCGACTTGCCGTCGGTAAACAGCATGATGACGCGCGATGAACCGGGTCTGCCGTTGCGCTCGAGTTCGGCGACGGCCGCCTCGATACCGGCGGCGAGATTGGTGCTGCCGGACCGGGGCAGGTTTTTCAATGTATTGATGACGTGTTCGCGATTGGATGTCATCCGCTGGGCAAGGTCGCTCTTTTTATCGAAGCTTACGACGCCGATCTTGATATCGCTTTTCGGTGAGAGGTTCTCGATCAGGCCGATCGCACCCAGCGAGCGGTAATCCTGGGGATCGCTGCTGCGCAGGCTCCCGGACGTGTCCATGACGAACATGATGTCGAGATAACGCACACCGCCGATCGCCGACGCGATGCCTTCTACCTCGATAATTGTTGCACCATCCTCCACGGTAAAGTCCGCCGAGGGGGACTGGATCTCAATCTGTAAGCTGCGTTCGGATTCAGCCGCGTTAGACGCGGCGGCGCCGATCATCAGTGCCGAAAGCAGCACTAGTCGGGCGTTTAACATGACACCACCTGTTTCTGACCTAAGTTCAGGCAGAATAGGCGCCCCGGCGGACATAATCCGGGACCTGGCGCCCACTTTCAGAGGGTTTATGGCAATCCGAGGCCGGGCAACTGAAAAATCGGTTCGACCCACTGCTGTCCCATAAATACGAGATTCCTGGCGTTATGCTGAAGCGTTGGCGCGATGTTCCGGCATTTTTGCGGCTTTGAGACGTCGCCCGCTGGGCGTAGTAATTTCGCCCCGCATGGCGGGCTCCTACAATTCCTATTAGAATTGTAGGAGCCCGCCCAGCGGGCGATTGCGCGGCACTGTAGTCAACCCGACGCTCCATCCAGGCACCGGTTTTGAGTTTATGGGACAGCAGTGGGTTCGACCCCCATTTCTCAACTACGTTGTGCTGGGTAGTGGCTCCGCACCAGCGACAACGGACTGTGATTCCGGCGCTTCGGCCTCAACCACATCATGCTTGCCGGAGAGAATCAGGTAGACAACCGGCACAACAAACAGCGTGAACAGAGTACCGAAACCCATGCCGCCAACGATGACCCAGCCAATCTGGTGACGGGCTTCCGCGCCGGCGCCCGTGGCGATAGCCAGCGGTAAAGCGCCCAGCACCATCGCACCGGTCGTCATCAGGATAGGACGCAGTCGCAACGAAGCCGCTTCGAGTGCTGCGTCGAATTTGCTGCGGCCGATTGCTCTTAGCTGATTCGCAAAATCGACCATCAGGATGCCATGTTTGGAGATGAGACCGACCAGGGTTACCGCGCCAATCTGCGTATAGATATTCCACGACCCCGTCTGTTGCCAAAGGCCCGCCTGGTTGCCCCAATTCACGGCATTCAGGCACAGGAATGCACCAAACATGGCGAGCGGTACCGAGACCAGAATAATGAACGGATCGACAAAACTCTCGAATTGCGCAGCCAGTACGAGATAGATAAAGAGAAGCGCGAGGGACATCAGAACAAACGCACCCGTGGCTGACTCGCGAAACTCCCGCGACTGACCACCGAGATCGTAGAGTGATTCCGACGCAACTTCATCGAGCGCACCCTCCATCCAGTCGATGGCATCACCCATCGCATAGCCGGGCGCAAGGCCGGCGCTGACTGTCGCTGCACGCAGCTTATTAAAGTGATTAAGCTCTTTCGCCGCGACGGTTTCGGTCACCGTTGCCAGGTTTTGCAGCTGGATCATCCGATCATCACTGCCGCGCACAAAAACATTACTGAGATCTGTCGGTGTCCGTCTCGAATCTTCTTCAAGCTGCACAATGACATCGTATTGCTCGGTGCCCATTTTAAAGCGCGTTACATTTCGTCCGCCAAACATGGATTCAATCGTTCGACCGACACTTTCGACACTGGCGCCAACGGATGCCACCTTCTCCCGATTCACATCGATCCTGAGTTCCGGTTTGTTGAGTTTTAGATCGGAGTCAGGATTCGTCAGACTCGTGTTCTCCCGCATCTTTGTGAGCAGGCGCTGCACCGTCACGTCAAGCTCGTCCCAGGTACCGGTCGTCTGCACGATGAATCTGAGTGGTTGGCCGAAATCGCGCTGCCCAAGTGGCGGCGGGCTAACTGGAAACGCCATCACGCCCGGTATACTCATAAAGGCCGGAAAAAGAGCCTGGGCCACCTGCTGTGCAGATCGCTCACGATCTTCCCACGGCACCATGCTGACAAACGTGATTGCATTGGTCACGCCGTTGAAACCTGCGACGGCAAAAATATTTGCCACTTCCGGCACGAGATCGCGATAAATCCCTTCCATTTGTAACGCATAACGATTCGTATACTCAAGCGTTGCGCCTTCAGGCGCAGAAGCAAAACCAATGACACTACCCTGGTCTTCGGCCGGGGCCAGTTCGTCCGGCAGCTGTATCTGCAAAAAAACCATTCCGGTTACGATTAGCGCGCCAACGAAAAGCGTTGACCATTTGTGCCGGAGAACGCGTGCCAGGGCGCGGTTGTACACAGAATCAATCCCACGCAATATTCGCTCGCCGAACTCGAACGCAGCGCCGTGTTTCTTTTCGTGCTTCAGGAGCCTCGAACACATCATCGGCGACAATGTTAATGCCGTGAAACCCGAGATAAGCACCGCACCGGCAAGCGTTAGTGCGAACTCAACAAATAGAAGCCCGCTTCGTCCGGTGGCAAAGGCAAACGGAAAATAGACCGCCGCAAGAGTAAGTGTCATTGCCACAATGGCGAAGCCAATCTGCCGACTACCCTTAAGCGACGCCGCCATTGGCGACAAACCCTTTTCCATGTGCCGATAGATGTTTTCGAGCATTACGATGGCGTCGTCCACAACCAATCCGATCGCCAGCACCATCGCCAGAAGTGACAATGTGTTGATGGAGAAATCGAACAACAACATCATGCCGAAGGTGCCGATCAGTGAAACCGGAATTGTCACCAGCGGCACCAGCACGGCACGCCAGTTCCTCAGAAAAAGGAAAATGACGATCATAACCAGAACGATGGCTTCCGCGACGGTGACATACACCTCGTCGATAGAGCGCTGAATAAAACTTGTCGAATCGAAAGCGTTGCTGATGTTCATACCTTCCGGCAGCGTTCGCTGAATCTGCGGCACCATCTCATTTAACGCTTTGGAAATATCCAACGGGTTTGCGGTAGCTTGCTTAACGATGGCAAGCGGCACGGCATTGACGCCATTATGCCGCGCACGAAAACGCGCATTGTCCGCGCCAAGTTCAACACGCGCGACGTCGCCCAGACGAACAAGAAACTCGTCCGTCTCCTTGATAATGATCGCCTCGAATTCATACGGCTCGTTCAAGTCAGTTTCTGCAAGAACGGTGAACTCGCGTTGCTGGCTTTCCACTCGTCCCGCAGGAATCTCAATGTTCTGTCGCCGTAACGCCGACTCGATGTCCAAGGGCGTCAGCTCAAAGCCAGCCAGTCGTTTTGGATCCAGCCAGATGCGCATGGCAAAGCGGCTTCCGTAGACGTCCGCTCTTGCGACACCGGGAATGGTCTGCACCCGATCTTTTACGAGTCGCTCGGCGATGTCAGCAATCTCGACAGTCGTATGACGATCAGACGAAAATGCCATGTAAATAATGGGCTGCGCGTCAGCCTCCTGCTTCTGCACGATCGGAGCTTCTGCCTCTTCTGGCAAAAACGTGCGCGCCTGTGCGACCTTGTCGCGCACATCGCTCGCGGCGCCATCAGCATCACGATCCAGCAGAAATCGTACGGACACCTGGCTGGATTCAGCGCGGCTGATTGAGCTGATGAAGTCGATGCCCTCAATGCCCGACAGTGCATCCTCAATCGGCTGCGTAATCTGCGTTTCAATCACCTGGGCATTGGCACCCGGATAGCTCGTTGCGACGGTGACGATGGGCACATCAACATCGGGAATCATGCGAACTGATAGACGTTCGTAAGCGATGAAGCCGATCAGCACGATGACCAGGTTCATCACGGTGGCGAGCACCGGGCGCTTGATTGATATCTCTGAAATCTGCATTAGCCTGGCCTAATTCTGAACGTTTGACGCCGGTATAGCGGTTACGGCAGCGCCTGGAAAAAGCTTCATCTGCCCGGCAACAACGATTTCTTCACCGGGTTCAAGCCCGGACGTAATTTCGACCAGGCCGGGTTTGCGATCGCCAAGTGACACCACGCGCTGATTGGCAACGCCGTCACTAATAACGTAGATAATTTTGTCGTTGCCAATGGGCCAGATAGCTTCCTCAGGCACCAGTACCGCGTTCGGGTTAGTGGCCAGGGATACGGCAACCTGCGCAAACAAACCGGGGCGCAGTCTTAGGTCGGCATTTGGCAATCTCGCTCGAACGGCCATGCTGTGGCCGGTTACGTCGATCTGCGGGTCAATGGCGGTCACAACACCTTCAAATGATTCGCCGGAAAACGCGCCAACGGTGACCTCGATTGTCTGGCCGGGCTGAATCCGTGCCAGCAATATTTCGGGGACGCTGAAGTCCACACGCAGTGGATCGAGCTTGACGACATTGACAAGCTCCTGGCCAATAGTCGCGTAGTCACCGATGTTTATGCGGCGCAGGCCCACGAAGCCATCGAACGGCGCACGGATGATCGTTTTCGATAATCGTGCTTCCGCCGAACGCAGGCGCGCAACGCCGACATTGTAGTTGGCGCGCGCGGTATCATACTCGGTTGCCGACACGACCTGGCTCTTAACCAGCTCTTGTGCGCGCGCGTACGCGGCCTCGCTTTGCTCAAGATACGCTTTCGCCTCGTTCAGCTCAGCCTGGAGAATGGCCGCTTGAATGGAGAAAAGCGGCTCGCCTTTCTTAATGTGCTGACCTTCCTCGAAGTGGCGCTCCACGATCTGGCCGGGCACTTCGGCCCTTAGCATAGCCGACGCGTCGGCGAGCACGTTGCCGATCGCCTCAACCGTCGATTCAAGTTCGGCGGTTGTAACAATAATCGATTCAACGGTGACCTGACGACCGCCCGGCGGCCCGCCCTGTGCAAGTGCGTAAATCGGAAGAAACAGAAAAGCGCAGAAAAGAGCCGGGTATCGCATAAAACGGATTTCACCTTAGTAAAGAATCGAACGCACCATTCCTGCGTCCGCCTGGCTGGTATTGAAGGCAAAACGCCGAAAAAAGGCGAGCCTGCGACTATACCGTGTTCATGCGAGGTTTCGACCGCGATTTCATGGCAGGGTTGCAGCAAAACCCGCCTTATCCGGGACTATTCACATATCCAGACACTCAGCGAGCTTGAGGGTGCCATCAGCCGACAATATCGGGCAACCACGTGCCTACGCGATCGCGTCGTCCAGAGATGTTTCCGCGGAAACATGGACGATCACCTGGCAGCGATCAGCGGTTGAAGTCGAGGCCGGGGTGTTGTTAATGAAGGTTTCTGCGACTGCAGAAAGCTACTCTCAGATTAGCGCTCAAGTTCGGGATGCTTATTCTTGAGATCCTCGATTACGGCATAAACGTCGATGTTGGCCAGGGATCTACTCGCTTCGCGCAACTTCTGAGCATAGTCTCATAAGACTTTGATACTAAACGATTTCAATAAGCAAGTGTCGGTGCTGAGTAATGGAATACTCACGATCTCAGGCGCTATTCATCGCAAAACTCTAATACTCAACACCGGCACCTGCTTCACCCATCATGCAGTGGAGATTAACTTGATCGCCGATCCTCAAAGACACTGCGCACCTGTTCCATGAGTCGCGGAATATCTTTTCCATCTAAACCGTCGACAAGTATCGGCTCATCAATGATGAGGCGCACCTTTCCGGGCAATAGATCGAGGCTATCTGAGGGAAGAACTTGGTGTGTCCCAACGATGGTTACCGGCAGAATCGGTAAGTTGAGATCAAGTGCAAAACGAAAAGCGCCCTTTTTGAATTTTTGCAGCTCGCCATCGCGACTGCGAGTTCCTTCAGGAAAAAACACCACCGAAGTTCCGTCAACGATCTTGCTTTGAGCAGACTTTATCGACGCCAAAGCAGCCTTACGGTTCGATCTG
>CAYOHF010000126.1:0-4189 GCA_964403695.1 uncultured Woeseiaceae bacterium
GGTCTGGCCCCGGATACGATTTATCTCGGCGGAATCTCGCACAATACGCCGGATGGTCTTGTCTCGATAACCGTGATCAATATCGGTAATTAGCTGGAGAGGTCTCCCTGGCATTCGCGGCATCTTCGCTATTGTGCTCGTCTTTACATTGCGACTACGTACATTAGTTTAGACAGCCGCTCCCACGGAATGTCTCGAGTCTGGCAGAAATTTACATATCGGCACGGTCTGCGGGAGCGGCTTTAGCCGCGAATACTACTCGCCACGAAAAAGCCAAATCAGGCCCTGACGAAATGACGCTGGCGGCGCGGACATATGACTGTGCCCGTCGAGATCCACTGTTTTTAGTTGCCAGGGTTTGTCGTCTCTCGCCGACCAGTGTTCGATCCATTGCATACTCGGCTCACGAAACTGCACATCATTCAGTGTCCCGTCAGCCACGAACAACCTAGACTGCTCGCGAACGGGTTCGGCATTCGCCTGTTTTCTTAAGTAGAAGGGCAGGTTGCGGTGCAGCGCAGGATTGCTCGCAATATGTCCCCAGAACAGGCCTGGTTGCGTCAGCGCCGTATACAAAACGAACTGCCCGCCTATGGACTGACCGAATATAACCCGCCGGCTCGCATTCGATTTGTAGTGGCCTTCAATCATTGGCATCAATTCATCGCTTAAGAAACTCTGAAATTTGTTCGCACCTCCCCAATAGTCGCGTTCAGCTGACGGCGCTGTAAAATCCGTGCTGCGAAAGTTTCCGCCCGCAAACGTGTCGCTGCCATAGGAAATACCAACGATAATCGAGTCGGGAATCTCCTCGCCAAAATTCAGGTAGCGGTAATACGCGGCGAAGAGCGGGAACAGCCCACCGCCATCCAGAATGTAGATCGTTGGGTAGATGTCACCTGCGCTCGCATCATAGCCATCCGGCAACATTACGTAGATGTGATAACCACGCCCTATCGAATCCGATTCAATGTGGTGATAGCGCGTATCCCCGAGACCTTGCATGAATTGCGCATCGACGGCGGCCATGAGAGGAAACGCAAGGCCCAGATAAAGTAAAACAAGGACAGTAAGTTTTCTCATAGTATTTTCTTTGTCGCAATTGGTGGCAAATGGTTCCGTCATAAGTTGGTGGCTAACAGCCAATGTCCCGCCTATAATTTGGCGAACCCATACGGACTCAAAAAGAGAACAAACTGATGGCTGAAACCAAACGTCTTGCCGGCGTTCTTTGCCCTGTTGTCACACCTTTCAATGAAGACCTGAGTCCCGATGCCGACCGACTCATTCGACAGTGCAAATGGCTATTATCACAAAACGTCGGACTGGCGGTTTTCGGCACCAACAGCGAGGCCAATTCCCTGTCTGTTGAAGAAAAAATTATGCTGCTGGACGAACTGGTTGATGCCGGAATCGACGTTACCCGGATGATGCCAGGCACAGGATGTTGTGCGATACCTGATACCGTAAGGCTGACAAAACATGCGGTTAGTCTTGGTTGTGCCGGTACACTCATGTTGCCACCCTTTTATTACAAAGGGGTAAGCGATGACGGGTTGTTTGCCAGTTATGCAGAGGTGATTGAGCGCGTAGCAAGCCGGGCACTACGTATCTATCTTTACCACATACCACCGGTGGCCCAGGTTGGCATTTCCGTCGATCTTGTTGAGCGACTGATTTCTGCGTATCCAAAAACCGTGGTTGGTATTAAAGACAGCTCGGGAGACTGGTCGAATACCAGCGCCATGCTGGAACGCCAGTGGGATGATTTTCGTATATTTGCCGGCAGTGAAGGGTTTCTGTTGCAGAATATGCAAAATGGCGGTTCCGGTTGCATCTCGGCAACGGCGAATATCAATCCTGCAGCAATTGATCATTTGTACCAGGAGTGGCAATCGGCACAAGCGGAGGCTTTGCAACAGTCACTTAACAAAGTCCGCGATACGGCGATGGCCTACCCAATGATTCCGGGGCTCAAGGCGACGGTAGCGCATTTCACCGCTGATACGCAGTGGCGTACGGTTCGCCCGCCGCTGGTCGCTTTACCGCTCGAGCAGGGCGAAAAGCTGATGGCAGCACTGGAACAACTGGGGTTTGATATGCCCGGCCTTTGAACAAGGCCGGGGACTAGTCAATTTATCCAGCCTTTTTCTCTGGCGCCCTTCGCGTACCAGACGAGCAAGATACCAATCACGACGATAGTCGCCGACAGGATCAGGTCGCCCGGCGCATAGACCTCAATTGCATTTGCAATAAAAAATGAGTGAGACATCTGCACAATTATGCCAGCCAGGGAAACAATGAATACCGGGTACGCCCAGGTCTGTCGCAACAACAGTAACAAACAACCGAGCGCACCAGCGTTCACTGCAATAGCGAAGGCAGAGGTTGCCCAAACCGGCGCGTTCTCAATCAGCAAGCGTTTCGCTTCCGGCAACGCATTCAACGCTTCCTGCGTTATCGTTACCTGCAAAACGTAATTCATAACACCGATTAAATTCCATACCAGCGCTGCGCCGCTGATGATGTAAAAAGAGGTCGGAAGTTTACTGGTTGATTCTTCAGACATGTCATTCCCCTTTTAATTGCTTATCGTTATGTGGGTTGGGTGAAGGATACCATTTAAATATAATTGTTTTATTTCAACGGCTTATTAACCGCGTTATCAGGCTGCTGTTTAGATTCGGGATTATCGCTCTATTTAGCATTCGCGGCTAAAGCCGCTCCCACAGATAGAGGAAGCCTGTGGGGGCAGCTGCCTAAACCAATGTACTTAGTTGCAGTTTCGAGGAGAGCACTATAGCGAAAGCGCCGCGATTTGAGATTCCTTATTCAGGAATGCGATGACTCGTTGCCGGTATTATTTTTTCGCCAAAGCCTTGCAGGGCTTGTAACGAAAGCACGTCACGATATGGTCATTGACCATGCCCGTAGCCTGCATATGTGCATACATAATGGTGCTGCCCACAAATTTGAAGCCGCGCTTTTTAAGATCTTTGCTCATAGCATCAGATTCAGGCGATGTTGCAGGGATATCAGAGTCCTTGCCAAATTTGCTCTGAATCGGTTCGCCGCCGACAAATTGCCAGATGTAGTTAGCAAAACTGTCGAATTCTTCCTGCACCTTAAGAAACGCCTTCGCATTGGTGACAGCAGAATTGACTTTGAGTTTGTTTCTTACAATGCCGGGGTCCTGCAATATCTTATCGATGCGTTTCTGTGTGAAACGCGCAACTTTGCTGGCATCGAAATCGGCAAAGTTTCTCCGATAGCCTTCGCGCTTGTTGAGGATGGTTGACCAACTCAATCCTGCTTGTGCGCCCTCAAGCAATAGAAACTCGAATTGGGTTTGATCGTCCCAGGCAGGCACGCCCCACTCTTTGTCGTGGTACTCGATGTAGTTCAGGCTGGTTTCACCGGCCCAGGCGCAGCGTTTTATTTTTTTGCTCATCGTTGTTCGGCTTTTTGAATGGGTTGTTGATAATAACAATGGTGACAATTGGCCGCACGATGTGATTCTCGGCAGAACAAACGGATTTGCGATCGTATGAGTCGCGCTAAGCAACATGCACGCTGGTTTTGAAAGAGTGGCATCGCCCGTGCCGGTCGGCAGGAAAATACAAACATTCACTATGTCGTCACTATGGTACGGCGGGCTCCTACAGCAGGTTTTTAGCCAAATGAAAAAAAGGCCCGCAATATTGCGGGCCCTCTTTTTTACTCAAACAAAAACGGGGATTTTAGTTGGACTTCGATCCACCGCATTTGCCTTCGCCACATTTGCCTTCAGCTTCTTTGTCGCCAGCTTCTTTGTCGCCGCCACAAGAGCCTTCTGCTTCCTTGTCACCACCACAGCTGCCTTCTGCTTCTTTGTCGCCGCCACAGGAACCTTCTGCTTCCTTATCGCCACCACAAGAACCTTCAGCTTCTTTGTCGCCGCCACAAGAGCCCTCAGCTTCCTTGTCACCACCACAGCTGCCTTCTGCTTCTTTGTCGCCGCCACAGGAACCTTCTGCTTCCTTATCGCCACCACAAGAACCTTCAGCTTCTTTGTCGCCGCCACAAGAGCCCTCGGCTTCCTTGTCACCGCCACAGCTGCCTTCCGCTTCTTTGTCACCGCCACAGCTGCCTTCCGCTTCTTTGTCGCCGCCACAAGAGCCCTCGGCTTCCTTGTCACCGCCACAGCTGC
>CAYOHF010000126.1:4289-9108 GCA_964403695.1 uncultured Woeseiaceae bacterium
GCTTCTTTGTCGCCGCCACAAGAGCCCTCGGCTTCCTTGTCACCGCCACAGCTGCCTTCCGCTTCTTTGTCGCCGCCACAAGAGCCTTCTGCTTCCTTTTCACCAGCTTCTTTGTCGCCGCCACATTTGCCTTCGCCACAACTGCCCTCGGCGTTCTTCTCTTCCTTTGCACCACCACATTGGCCTTCAGCAGCACCAAGCAGATAACCTGCGCTCAGTGTGGTCAGGGCGAACGGGCTTACACCTGTATCAGCGTTAGCTGTACCGGTTACTGCAAATGTTCCTGCCAGTGCCACACCAACAGCGATCGCTACAGGTTTTGCTATTTGCTTTTCAGACATTTCTATCTCCTACCTTCGATATCACGCCCAAACCGGGCACTTGGTTATTGCCCGTTCCCCCGGGCACGTATGTTCAGTATTGCAGCTAGATGCTCCACTCCACTGAGTTGATTACTCTCTCTTGAATTTCATCGAGACGCTCGCCGCGTTCACCGATGATTGCGATGCTGCCACTGCCCATCGGCAGGATGACACCACTAATACTTTCGCCAGTGAGTGGCACAGCCATCGTCACCATCTCTTCCGGCATTAACAACAGCGTAATTGGTCCTTTCTCGCCCTGGATTACCAGGTGCGGAATTGTTCGGCCGTTGATCTTGCAACTCATGGCATAGGTAACCAGACCAATGTTGCGATCCATGGTTCCAACATCAGCATTAACAACCTGTGCCAGCCGTTCCTCGGCAACCTCGGTATTTGTAGGTAGCAGTGCACCTGGCTCATGATCAAGGTGCGACAGAACCTGTGCTGCCAACAGTAAATCCTTGTCAGAACTTTCCGTTATATCGGTGGCAAGAAACTGCACGCCGAGAAAAGCTGCGAGGGCAAAACCGGCTGCAATACCAATCCAGGGCGGCATCGTGATGCGTGACTTGCGCTTGAACGGCATGTTGACGACGTTCTCGTCATTCCCATCCAATTCCGGCAAATCCGGCATCTGCAGCTCAGGCACATCGAATGCCAGTGCTTTTGCAATCGACTCATCCAGGGCAAGCATCTCAGCTTTATATTCCGCACAGGACGCACACGCTGCAACATGCTCGGCACCGTCTGCAAACGACTCCGATGGATCTGCTGCTATTGCCTGTTTGTAATCATCACATTTCATAATTTTTCCGAAGGCACTCATTTTACGTCCTCCTTTGCCACTTCATCCTTTAGCTTGATGCGCGCCCGGTGCAACCTTGTCAGTACCGCTCCCGGGTTAATGCCCATCAATTCTGCTATCTCTTTGGTGCTGTGGCCCATCAGGACCTGTAACACCAGCGGTTCTCGATAATCATCCTGGAGCCGGAAGATCGCCTGTCGCATTACTGCAAGGTTGGGATCTTCTGTTTCCACCAGCATTGCCGACTGCGCCGGGGTCAGATTGTCGATGTCGACTGTTTCCAGCCGCTTCCTCTCAAAATATCTCGCATTCTCCCGGCGTACTATCGTCAGCAACCAGGGTTTCGCTGCACCGTCGTCGCGTAGCGCATCCAGTGATTTCCAGGCCCTCAGAAGCGCCTCCTGGACGACTTCCTCAGCTATTCCCGGGTCCCGGCAAAGCCACGTTGCGTACCGGTATAAATCTTTGTGCAGTACGCTGACAACCCTGTTAAAGCGCTGCTTGCGCTCCACGTTCGCATTGCTATTGTTCATACGAGATGACCCGACTCCCAGAGAAATTATTACTTATCATTGTTTTTTTGTGATTCAGGCGTGGAAACCCTACCGAAATACAGGGAAAATCCAAGCTTTACGGGCCGAAGACCATTATATGAGTAGATTCACAGCCAATTTGTTCCCCTCGACCCGCATGCGGCGGACCCGTCGCAGCGCTGCTTTGCGCCGCCTGGTCGCTGAATCGGCCCTTGGGCCGGCGGACCTTATCTATCCGCTGTTCGTGCTTGATGGCGAGGGACGCCGCGAAGAAATCAAATCGATGCCCGGAATCGCCCGGGTCAGTATCGATGGGCTTTTACAAGAGGCGGCCACAGCAGTCTCGCTCGGCATCCCGGCGATCGCCCTGTTTCCGGTGATCGAGGCGGATCTGAAGAGTCTCGATGGCGCTGAGTGCGCAAACCCCGAGGGGCTGGTACAACGGGCTGTCAGTGCACTCAAACGGGAGCTGCCCAACCTGGCGGTGATCACGGACGTGGCACTGGACCCGTATACGACGCACGGCCAGGACGGCATCATTGATGACACCGGCTATGTTTTGAATGACGAGACTGTTGCGATGCTGGTGCAACAAGCGGCATCGCATGCGGCAGCCGGTGCCGATATTGTTGCCCCGTCGGACATGATGGATGGACGCATCGGCGCCATTCGCACGAAACTCGAAGCTGACGACCACCGCAATACGCTGGTTCTGGCTTATGCAGCTAAATACGCCTCTTGTTTTTACGGTCCCTTTCGCGATGCAGTGGGCTCGGCGGCTAATCTCGCCGGTGGCGACAAGAAAAATTACCAGATGGACCCGGCGAACAGCGACGAAGCATTGCGAGAAGTCGGCCTCGACATCGCTGAAGGCGCCGATCTCGTCATGGTCAAACCAGCAATGCCTTATCTTGACGTCATTCGACGTGTACGTGACGAATTCCAGGTACCAACATTTGCCTACCAGGTGAGCGGCGAGTACGCGATGATCAAAGCGGCCGG
The DNA here is from genome assembly GCA_964403695.1 of uncultured Woeseiaceae bacterium. Lineage (GTDB taxonomy): Bacteria > Pseudomonadota > Gammaproteobacteria > Steroidobacterales > Woeseiaceae > SZUA-117. Next base: position 6,995 of record CAYOHF010000126.1, read on the forward strand.
CCAAAATGGCTGGCTCGACGAACGCTCTGCTGCACTCGAAGCCCTGCTGTCCATCAAGCGTGCGGGTGCCAGCGCCATCCTGAGTTATTATGCGTTGCAGGCGGCGCGCTGGATGGCTGAATAGTAATACTGCATCAATACGACGATACTGCTCGTTCCAAAAATAAAAAATACCGCGTTTAGGTAGGTGGTCTTTGTCCGCAAAGCACAACGTTTATCAATTACACGATTGGCCGGTTTGTCATGGCCGATAACGGCATAGATCGCTACGGCGTCATGGGCTATCCGGTAGCGCATAGCCGGTCACCGGTCATCCATCGCCTGTTCGCCCTGCAAACCGGGCAAAATATTCAATATGAATTGTTGCAGGTAGCACCTGACAAGCTGGAAAAAGCACTGCAGCAATTTCGGCGTACAGGCGGCAAAGGTCTCAACATTACCGTGCCGCACAAAGGTGAAGTCGCGCGACTGGTTGACCGATTGAGCGAACGTGCCAGCTCTGCCGGTGCCGTGAACACAGTCGTGTTTTCGGATGCCGAGATTTTTGGCGAGAACACAGACGGCATCGGTCTTATTCGTGACCTGACGGTGAACCTCGGTCTCAATCTGTCAAATGCGAAAATTCTTATCCTGGGTGCCGGCGGTGCAACTCGTGGAATCGTTGCACCACTCCTGGAAACCAACCCCGCATCACTCTATATTGCGAACCGGACATTATCGAAAGCAAGCGCACTCGTATCCCGGTTTTCTGCATTCGGAACGGTAACTGCTTGTCGTTTTGATGATGCCCGATCATTGTCGGCCTTTGACCTGGTCATCAATGCAACTTCGGCGGGCCTTAAAGGCGAGAACCCACCCTACCCGGAATCGGCAATTGCAGAACACACCCTTTGTTATGATCTTTCCTACGGACTGACGCCGACACCTTTTTCACGCTGGGCTGCAGACCAGGGCGCCGCGCGCTCGGTGATGGGCTGGGGCATGCTGGTTGAGCAGGCTGCAGAATCATTTTACATCTGGCGTGGTGTCAGACCGGACACCGGGGTTGTTTTGAAACAACTCGCCATCAATGCATAACTGCATTAGCCGCGACGAAGTAAAAATGCTGCCAGATTTGTTTTTTGAAAACACTGGATATTAGATCCGGCACTTTTTGATTTTTTACCAGGACGCTACAACAGGATTCCTCTATGTCAGTAACCCGTTTGATTTTGATTCCTTTGTTTCTCATAACAATGGCTGCCTGTAATTCAGACCCACAATCAACAACAGTCGATGTTGCGACTGAAGAAGCAGTCATCATGGCTCTTGAAAAAGAATGGTCAGACATGTTTGGTGCTGGCGACCTGGATGGCATCGCGGCAATGCTTGCAAAAGACTCCGTGCTGTTGGCACCTGGTGAAGCGCCGATCGTTGGTGTTGGCAACGTCCGTGCAGCAACCCAGGCAATGTTAGCTGCTGGTGATGCAGAGACTTCCTGGAAATCGAACGCTGCGTTCGTAGCAGCCGGTGGTGACATGGCCTATGACTACGGCACCGCGACTACAAAGCTTGCCGATGGATCAGTAATAGAGGGACAGTACCTGGTTGTATGGATCAGAGAAGATGGCAAATGGAAGGTAGCTGCGGATATGTTCAATTGAGGAATGCTGGGAGAATGGTATGGCAAAGCACTTAATCTACTGGCCCGTATTGGGACAACTACTAATACCCATACTGGTCCTGTTGCTGAACGGCAAACGTAAATCAGCCGATGTGAAGTCCGGACAGTTCGACCGCGAAAAGGCAGCAATGGACAACGATGCCTGGAGCAAGCCCGTGGTACTGACGTCGAAAAATCTCGCCAACCAGTTTCAGCTCCCTGTGATCTTTTATGTGCTTTGCCTGATTCTGGCAAGTCTCGACACAGTCACCATGGTCACATTGGTGGTGGCGTGGTTTTTTGTTGCTACTCGCTATGTTCATGCTTACGTGCATGTCAGTACGAACTACGTCCCCGCCAGACTGAGAGCGTTCTTGTTAGGCGCATTGTCATTGATTTTGCTGTTTGGATTAACCATCGCGACGCTGGCCAAACTTTAAGGCTGGTGGTCTGAGGAAACCCGGGAAAAGGG
>CAYOHF010000127.1:0-9072 GCA_964403695.1 uncultured Woeseiaceae bacterium
TTGTTTCTCGCCATGGTCGTCGACAAGATTTGCAGTCGTGCATTAGTTCGATTGCTGGCCCGAACTGATACGGCAACGGGAAATCGGATTATCGAACTTCTGCACCGGCCAGTGTATGTCACGGTTATGCTCATCGGACTCGTGTTCGCAAGCAACCGACTTTCGCCGAGCGAGCCAGTTCATAATATTTTGTACGGCGTTGTCGGCACGATTCTCGTTCTTGTATGGTCGGTCACCATTCATCGATTGTCAGGGGCTGTCTTTACCGCGATGGTGCGAAATGAACGGCGTTACTCGTTCGCACATCCCGCCACGGCGCCCGTGTTTCGTAATGCAAATGCAGTTCTGCTATTCGCTGTCGGCGTCTACGGGCTATTGATCACATGGGATGTTAATGTTACAGGGCTCTTGGCATCTGCAGGTATCGTCGGACTGGCACTCAGTTTTGCGGCGCAGGATACACTTGGCAACTTATTCGCTGGCGTTTCGATTCTGGCCGATCGCCCGTATGAAATCGGTGACTACGTCGTTCTGGATTCTGGCGAACGTGGTGAGGTTACTCATATTGGTCTTCGTAGCACGCGATTGCTCACTCGAGACGACGTAGGCGTGACCATTCCGAACGGTGTCATCGCACGCGCCAAAATTGTCAATGAGGCAGCCAGCCCACGCAGGCAGTTTCGCATCCGAATAAATGTTGGCGTTGCTTACGGTACGAATATTCGCCAGCTCATCAAGGTGCTCATAAAGATTGCACAAGAGCACGAAGAGATTTCCTCAACGCCCGATCCTCGGGCCAGGTTTCGTTCGTTCGGTGATTTCTCGCTAAAGTTTGAGCTTCTCTGTTGGATCGAGCGACCGGCGGATCGCGGACGCATTTCACATGAATTGAACTGCGAGATTTACGAAACGTTCGAAGAGCTCGGAATCACCATCCCTTTTCCACAGCGCGACATCAACGTCAGAGGGGCTTTGGCGTGAGGCGTGCAATCATCAAAATTACTCGGGGAGCACTCTGATGGACCTGATATCGATTGCGGTCGTCACGGCGGGGCTGCTCGCATTTGCGCTCGTGTCCGGGCGTCTGCAGGGCACGATTGTTACTGCGCCATTGGTCTTTATTCTTTTCGGGTTTGTCATTGGCCCGGGCGGATTGGGCGTTGCAAGTCTCGATCCAGGGCATTCTGCAATTCACTTCGTCGCCGAATTTACACTTATTCTGGTGTTGTTCACTGATGCGGCCCGAATCGACCTCGGTCGGGTAAAACGCGACCACAATCTACCGGTGCGTATGTTAGTGATCGGTTTACCACTTGCGATTTTCTTTGGTACTGCAATTGCGACGCAGTTATTCCCGCAATTCACCCTTTGGGAGGCAGCGCTACTTGGCGCGCTACTCGCGCCAACGGATGCGGCCCTCGGACAGTCGGTCGTGTCGGCGAAAGTCGTGCCAATTCGCATTCGTCAGGCGATCAATGTCGAGAGCGGGTTGAACGACGGCATCGTGCTGCCGGCAGTCTTGTTACTGGCAGCGCTGGCTGGCACCGCTGCAGATGCGAGCGGAGCAGGCGAATGGATCCGTTTTGGGTTGTTGCAGGTCACGCTTGGGCCAATCGCCGGCATTGTTATTGGCTACTTTGGCGCGCGCTTGCTTGATCTCGCGGCTGAACGTGAGTGGGCGAGCAACGCGTTTCAAGGCATCGGTATCCTGGCGCTTGCAGTGTTTACATACGTCGCCGCCGAATTGATGGGTGGCAACGGATTTATCGCAGCGTTTGTCGGCGGCATGGTATTCGGCAATAATCTGCGGCATCCGTGCACATTCTTGTTCGAGTTTATGGAGACCGAAGGTCAGCTATTGATGCTGATCACGTTCCTGGTGTTTGGCGCTGCGTTGTTGCCGGAGGGCCTGGCTCACGCAAACCTCAGCGTCGTGCTCTATGCAGTATTGAGTTTGACCGTTATTCGAATGATCCCTATTGCTATCGCGTTGCTGGGCAGCGGCGTTCGACTCCCGACAATATTTTTCCTCGGTTGGTTCGGTCCACGCGGTTTGGCGTCGATTCTTTTCGTGTTGCTGATACTCGAAGAATCCTCTGTGCCGCATCGTGATGAGCTTCTCGTGATTACTGTTGTTACAGTTGCATTGAGTGCTCTGTTGCACGGCATCACGGCCGCGCCGCTGGCCAACGCCTATGGTCGGCTGGCTGCCAGCATGGGCGAATGTGAAGAAAACCAACCTGCTGCGGAGCTGCCGCTTCGCGAAGGTAACACCAACATCAAAAGGACGACAACGTAATGAAAAAAGTATCCGTGGCTAATTGGGACTCGTTGGAAGACAGGTCCCCGACTCACGCTTTAGTAGCCAATGTTGATTTGGTGATTACTCGCTTTGACGACACCGTGAGTGTGTTGTACGGGCGCTGTGCGCATCGCGGCGCCTTGATGTCCGACGGCCACGTTGATGGTGACGATCTCATCTGTGGGGTACACGGCTGGGATTATCGGCTCGATACGGGCATCAGCGCTTACAACAATTCTGAGACGTTGCCGAAGTTTAACGCCTGGGTTGAAGACGGCAAGGTGTTGGTCGATGAAGACGAAGTCGCAGCATGGGCACAAGAACACCCGCAGCCTTACAATCGCGATGTCTACCAGGGCGCCTATCAGGATCCGACCGGCACCGTCGATGAGCCGCATGTGAAATTAATTCGTACGCTTGCGAATGAGGGACTCACAAAACTGGGCCACCATGGACCTTCAGCCGCTATGGGCGTGCCGCGCGACAGTCTTCCCAAGTGGGACGATTTGCAATTCGTCGTCGGTCAATTGCACAAGTTACCCCTATTGGACGACGAAGCTGTCGGCACGGACCTTGTAATTGGTCCGAATGCGAAGAAACCGCTTCGGCTGGACATTCCCTTATTTGTCTCTGACATGAGTTTCGGTGCCTTGTCGGAAGAGGCCAAGATCGCGTTGTCCAAAGGCGCAGAGCTGGCCGGTACCGGTATCTGCTCTGGCGAGGGTGGCATGTTGCCTGAAGAGCAAGCGTCGAATTCGCGCTATTTCTACGAACTCGCCTCGGCGAGATTCGGCTTTTCCTGGGACAAGGTGCAGAAGACTCAGGCGTTTCATTTCAAGGGTGGACAGGGTGCCAAGACCGGCACGGGCGGGCATTTGCCCGGTGCCAAAGTAAAAGGAAAAATTGCCGAGGTTCGCGGGCTTCCGGAAGGCGAATCGGCAATCTCACCGGCCCGCTTTCCCGATTGGACCTCACTAAATCAGTATCGGGATTTTGCGGCTGAAGTACGTGGAAAAACCGGCGGGATTCCCGTTGGCTTTAAATTGTCGGCTCAGCACATCGAAAAGGATATCGATGCGGCGCTCGAGATTGGTGTCGACTACATCATCCTCGACGGTCGCGGCGGCGGCACTGGTGCGGCGCCATTGATTTTTCGTGACAACATTTCAGTACCGACTATTCCGTCCCTGGCGCGCGCTCGCCGTCACCTTGATCAATCCGGTGCGAAAGGCGTGACACTGATAATCACAGGTGGGCTTCGCCATCCCGCCGACTTTGCAAAAGCCATGGCATTGGGCGCGGATGGTGTTGCCGTTTCGAACGCTGCCATTCAGGCGATCGGGTGTTTGGGCATGCGGGCCTGCCATACCAACAATTGCCCGGTCGGCATTGCCACACAAAAGCCGCAGCTTCGCGCTCGATTGCCAGTAGACATTGCTGCTGAGCGGCTAGCGCGGTTTTTCTCAGCGTCGGTTGAGCTGATGACGGTGTTAGCGCGTGCGGCCGGGCATCGACATCTGCGCGACTTCGCGTTGGATGACCTAACCACGTTTCAGTCGGACATGGCGCTTTTGACGGGCGTCGACTACGGCGGTGTCGGGCTGAATTCGCGAGAAAGATCATGAGCAGGCGATCGTTTCCCGACCTTGATGTAGATGAATTTTCGACGACACGTGATGCGTTGCACGCCTATGCGGGCGTGCTTGGTGCCTGGGCTTCGACCTGCCGTGGGCGACGCAAGCACTGGTGGCACGCCAGTCTTCGCCCATCACTGAACGGTGTGACGACCGGTGTCATCGATGCGTCCAGCCTGGACTTTGAAATCGAACTGGATCTTAGAGAAAGCAAGTTGTTGGCATGTACTGCAAGCGGCGAAGCGCTTTCCGTAGAACTACGTGGACAACCGGTGAATGAACTCGCCGGCCAGATTCAGGGGTTCTTGCAAAATGCCGGCGTTGCGGAAGATTTGGTTAACGCCGCCGCCGCGAAATTGACGACGATCGAGGCAGAGTTTGTCGGCTACTCATCAGAGCAGGCCAATAAGCTTGCGCGGGCGCTGGGCGCCGTTAGCGCGGCATTGGTGTCGTTCCGCGCCAGTCTCCGCGAAGAAACAAGTCCTATCCAACTGTGGCCGCACCATTTCGACCTGGCAATGCTCTGGCTGCCCGGCGACAAGATGCCGGACCAAAACCCGAATGATGAAGAGTACGCGGACAAACAAATGAACTTTGGATTCACTTTCGGTGACGCAGGCATACCGGAACCGTACTTTTATGTGACCGCGTATCCGTCACCCGAGGCGTTTTCAGCGCTTGAGTTACCGGACGGAACTCAATGGCAAAGCGAAGGGTTTACGGGTGCGGTGCTCACGTATCGAAGATTGCTGCAGGAGGCGGACCCGAGCGCTTATTTGCTCCGTTTATGGAGCGAGCTGCAATCGTCCGGCGTACGTTATCTCATCGATAGCTCAGATTAAAGGCGACAAGACTATGACTAGTGAGAACAATCAACTGGAATGGCATCGGGTTGCAGATCTTGACGAACTTCCGGAAGGTCGGGTAAAGACTGTGGTCGCTGGCACGCACTCCATAGCGTTGACCCATATCGATGGCGAATTTTCAGCAATGGACAATCGATGTCCGCACCAGGGTGGCCCGTTGGGTGAGGGCTCCATTGAACGAGGCGAGGGCGGCCAATGCTGGTTGCGCTGTCCGTGGCACGGCTGGGACTTCGATCCGAAGACCGGGCGCTCACCCGGTGGGCATGAGGATTCCGGACAAACGCTCTATCCAATCGACGTTCGCGATGACGGAATCTACGTTGGACTGGAAGCTGACCCGCAACACGAAATGACTGTTACTGACGTCATGGCCGAGACCATGACGAACTGGGGAGTCACGTCCGTGTTTGGCATGGTCGGGCACTCCAACCTGGGGCTCTCTGATGCACTTCGGTTGCAGGAAAAACAGGGTCGCCTCAATTACTACGGAATACGACACGAGGGTGCTGCGGCCTTTGCTTGTTCCGGTTACGCCAAATTGACCGGGAAGCCTGCTGCCTGCCTCACCATTGCCGGCCCTGGCGCGACCAACCTTATGACGGGTCTGTGGGATGCCAAAGTCGATCGAGCGCCGGTGCTTGCGCTTACCGGCCAGGTTGACGCCCAGGTATTCGGTCCCGGCGCATTTCAGGAAATCGATCTGGCGGCCGCATTTGCGCCCGTGGCACGATTCAGTCAAACGGTGCTGCATACTTCGAAACACGCTGAGTTGATGAACCTGGCGTGCAAGACCGCGATTGTCGAACGCGATGTTGCACACCTGATTTTTCCAGACGACGTACAAACACTACCGGCCACGTCTGATGCTGCAGCAGGCTCGCCTGAAGGTCGCATTTCCGCGCCACGCATTTCGCCCGACGAGGACGTGCTGGAGCAATTGGTCGAAAAAACCACGCTTGCAAAGCGACCGATCATTATCGTTGGTTACGGTGCCCGTGAGGCAATGGCTGCCGTGATCGAATTGGCTGAACAGCTTCATGCACCGGTATTGACAACCTTCAAGGCGAAAGGACAAATTTCAGATCATCACCCGCTTGCCGCTGGCGTACTCGGTCGTTCCGGTACACCCGTCGCCAGTTGGTTCATGAACGAATGTGATTTAATTCTTGCCTTCGGCTCCTCTTTTTCCAATCACACAGGAATCACGCCGAAGAAACCGATTGTGCAGGTGGATTTCGATCGAATGGCGCTGGGCAAATTCCACAAGGTGGATCTTCCGGTATGGGGCGAAATTGGTATCACAGCGACGCACCTCAATCATGCGCTCCAGGGCAAATCCCGAGCGGACGACCAACGCGTAGAATTGGCAGATCGCTGGGCTATCTGGCGCGCGGAAAAGGAGAGTCGACTGTCCGACGATCAAGGGCGTGGTATCAATTCGTCCATCGTGTTCGCCGAGCTCAGCGACGCGATCCAGGACGATGCCATCATCGCCGTTGATGTGGGTAACAACACGTACTCATTCGGTCGCTACTTTGAAACCAAAGGTCAGCGGATTCTCATGTCAGGTTACCTGGGGTCCATTGGCTTTTCGTTCTCCGCCGCAATGGGTGCCTGGGCGGCAACGCAGGACCAGGACGAGTATCGTGATCGACCGGTTGTCTCAGTCAGCGGTGACGGAGGGTTCGGTCAGTACATGGGTGATTTCAATACTGCGGTGAAGTACAACATGAACATTACCCACGTGTTGTTGAACAACTCGCAGCTCGGCAAGATCTCGAAAGAACAGAGAGCGGGTGAATGGCCCGTTTGGCAGACTGATCTGCACAACCCAAGCTTTGCCGCCTATGCAAAACTCTGCGGCGGGCATGGTATCCGAGTCAAAACACCGGACAGGTTACGAGCGGCATTGGATGAGTCGCTCGGCCACAAAGGGCCCTCGATCGTCGAAATCATAACGGACCCGGACTTAATCTGATGGGGGCGGCGCTTTCCATTTTCGTCATCTTGAGTTTGTCGGTGTTCGTGGTGCGGGTCGCGGCGGTGGCACTGCGATTCACCGGCCTTACGGACAGCAGCGCTCGATTTCAGGCATTGTCAGCCTTTACTGGTACAGGATTTACGACCAGTGAAGCGGAAATGGTGGTTAACTATCCCGTTAGGCGCCGCATCGTCAGCATTCTCATGATCATCGGCAATATGGGATTCGTAACGGTGTTTGCAACGCTGGTGGTTTCACTGGTGCAAACAAACGGCGAGGTCGGCGCGGTTGTCACGCAGATTACCTGGTTAGTCGGCGGTATGGCTTTGCTATGGGTCCTCATGTTGAACAAAACAGCGGATCGAATTCTTTGTTCGGCAATTGGCAAGATACTGGAATCGACGACGTTTCTTGGCGAACGCAGTTTCCACAGGCTCTTGCAGGTTGGTGACGGTTACAGTGTCTGTGAGCACGAGATTGCACCATGTCTGTTGATGGCTGACGGCAAAATCAATGATGATGCAGTAAGGTCCTTGAACGTCAACCTGCTTGCGATTCGTTCGCCGAATGGGAAACAGTCAATTCCGGCGGGCACGCCGACGACATTGGCAGCCGACGACACAATAGTGCTTTTCGGTCCTGACGCTGCCCACGATAAATTAAGTTCGGAACCCGGAAAAACATAGGGTAGTCCAATACCAAATTCGGAGGTCATCCTTATGGATGACCTTCTTTCACGGAAGCGACCTTTCCCAATGATCTCAGCCGGTGTAGAAAGATTCAGGAACCTTGGCGTTTGTCACAAAAGTCTAAGCAATTGCGCGTTCTTTCATAGACGTTTTGTCGAAATGACGAGAGGATAGAACGGCATCAAACGCGACGTCGAGCAGGTGGCATAAATTAACCTGCTCTTCAACGTCGCTCGCATAGTCAATAGCGCCATGGCGTAATTATTTTCCCTCGCGAATTTTAATGCCTTCTACGGCAGCAACTGTCATGCGGTTCACTGCTTCAAGTGTAATATCGTCGGGATCATTTGCAGGGATTGAAGCAAAACCGATTGCGGCCGCTTTTGGATATTTTGCAAATATTTCCTTGAACATTGCTGCCAGTTCATAACTGGTCGGACCGTTTTCTGTCGGATAGTTGTGAAATGGCACTTCTTTGGCGTCAAGAATATCAAGATCAATATGAATATAGATTTTGTCGGACACCGCGCTTAGGGCATCCATTTGGTCGTACACATTTTGCGTAATGCCGCGGATATCATCAACAGTGATATTTTCAATGCGGTTTACATCCAGCAAATGTTGCTCCCCTGGGTCGACATCGCGAAGACCCGCTGTGACAATATGACTGGAGGGAAGCGGAGGTTCCACTTTTGAATCTCTGCGTACTTGCTGTAATCCAAGACCGTTTGCAATAGCAAGCGGCATTCCGCCCATAGAACCAGAGCGGGTTGTTTCCGGCGTGTTGTAATCCGCGTGGGCATCAAGCCACATAATGCTGACTGATGAAGTGTCTGTGGAAGTGAGTGATTGCTGTAAGCCGCCAAGAACACCGAGCGAAGATGGGCAGCTTGCAAGGTATGCAACTGTGAAATAACCATCAGCTTCGTTTTGCATGATATTGTCGGCAAGGCGACCATTCGCATAACCCATTTTACGCCAGTTCCCGTATTCTGTTTGCTCGCGCTCAGAAAGCTCAGCGTTTGAGACACGAACAGTGGCATTCATTCCTCGAAGAATATCCTGAATGCCGCCGTTAGCCATTACATCGGGACCGTCGAGGGCATTTTTGCCGCCGCCGGACGAAGGGCGCTGGGATTGCTTTGCGATGGCAATGCGCATCGTGCCATCTTCGTTAAAATAATTACGGTCTGTCGTATTATCTTTTTTTACCAATTGCGCCATTGCAACGGCTGGTAAGAGTAAAAAAAGAATGGCGTATTTAAGTGTTTTGATTTTCAAGATGTTAATCCTTTGAGAAAACTATTTGTTGTTTGTTCTTCCCACCAGGCATCGATCGAAAATGCTGGCAGAATGCTCACTTCAATCACCGTCCCCTCTGAAGTGATTCGTTTCCATTAAATTGTACTGTTGCCAGTAATTGGAATAATTTGAGTGCTGGCTAAGTCCGCTTTGGGCTATTAGCGGACCTTTTCTACAAGTCTAGCTCAATGTTCGCTTTCGGCCAAAAGTGGCCGGTGCGGCGAATTAATTGGAGCCATTACCCGTGATGTCAGTCATTGGGCGCATCAACTGGTGCGATCACAAGAACCAGACCATC
>CAYOHF010000128.1:0-8977 GCA_964403695.1 uncultured Woeseiaceae bacterium
TGTAGGAGCCCGCCCAGCGGGCGATTGCGGGCAACCAAATTCAACTTGATGCTTCGTCCAGGCACCGATATAGCGCTAATGGGACAGCAGTGACTCTGGCCCCAATTATTACTACTTCGGCACCTGCATGTCCGCGTCGTTCTGCTGCAGCGTGAGCCCGGTGACGTTTCCTGACTCGTCCTTCTCGGGCCGGATCGACTGGAACGATTTCGTGATAGCATCACGCCAACACTGGATTCGAGATTCTTCCGTGCCTGAGATGATCCCGTTAGGTTGGTTTCATACAATCATGGGCGTCATTGCCCTTGCCAGTGGCGGCTACACACTCACCATATTCAAGGAAATAACCCTGCAAACACGGTCGGGGAAGATCTACCTGGCAACCACCTTGATTACTGCGGGCACGGCCCTTGCCATTTTTCAACGCGGGGAGTTCGGCCCGGGCCACGCCCTGGCGGTGCTGACTCTGTTGGCGTTGACAGTCGGGACGATAGCGGCAACAAAAAAACCGTTCGGAAAATTATCCAGGCACGTGCAGGCGATTAGTTACTCGGCGACCCTGCTCTTTCATTGCGTTCCCGCCGTGACCGACGGCTTGATGCGATTACCGGTTGGTGATCCTGTTCTATCGTCACTTGAAGATCCGCTTCTGAAAATGTGTTACCTGGTTCTGTTGGTGCTTTTCCTGGTCGGTATCAGTCTGCAACTGCGTTGGATCAATCGACAGTCTGCGTAAAGCACATCATCAGCTTAAGAAGCCGAGGCTTTTCCATTAGACGACACCCGCGAGGGGTCCTGTTTTTTGCAACAAAACCCAATATCAGCGGTCGTTCACCGCCGCCATCATAAGGCGGGAGTGTTTACGGCCAAAAAGTTCCTTTGCCCAGGCGGATGCACTCAGGTTCTCAGCGCTCAGCAGGCTGTCGATACTGCCGGAGTAAATGTGAACCACCGACTCTTTGTCGTCGACGACACCTTCCGCTGTGATAGTAATCAGGGCCTCGCTGGATTCGCTGTAGATCTCCAGTGAGTAATCACCGTATTCGTCGGCAATGGTTGCGAATATAACGTCATCGACAGTTACGGTAACCCAGCCGTTAACCATGGGCATCGTCGGGCTTATTGCTACCGTACCGGAAACTTGCAGCAGGCTTTGGCACGCTGATGGTGCATTTGCTACCTCGATAGTCTCGGCCGCGAAAGCAGATTCAATCAGCACCCGACAAGGCGGCGCTTCATCGTTAGCCAGGGGCAGGCGGTACTCGACCGAGTGTTCAGTACTGACTCGAAAAGTATCCAGCATCGTGGATTCGGGGAGCCCCGTCAGCGTCAGTAGCGTACCTTTTTCGTGAGCCATTCTTGCCCTGACCAGGAGAGTACGATCATCGTCACTCCAGCTGGCAGATTCGACAATAAAACTGTCCGCGGATGAGCGGTCTGTCATTTCGTGAATTGATTTTTCTGTTGAAAGGGATTGCTGGTCATCCACAGGATGAATGTTCCCGGCCACAAGCGGCGAATATGCAACCGTGCCCGAGATCAAAAAAACCAGGAAAGCCCCAAAGAGTCCAATGCGCATCTGTATATCCCCACTACTTGTTATTTTTATTGAGGGAGGCTTCAAACAGTACGGTTTCCCGGCCCCATGAGCAATCGCAGCAAGTAATGTTGCCGACAGGCGGGGAAGTCCGTTATTGGTTATGGAAAAACGTAGCTTTTGTCAAAAAGGCATGCGCGGGTGGGATGCGCTTAACAGTCTGTCGCACTATTCTGTGGGCACATATTTCCAATCTGAGAGATGCTCTGCAATTCCCCTGAATAGCGTGATATTTTGCGCCATGTAGCTTTCGTCTTTTTCATCGGAACTCATGAATTCACGGTGTGCGGCATTCTTGGCGATAACGATTCCCGCCTTCGGATTGATATACAGGTATTGGCCATAAACACCGACCGCAAAAAACTCGCCGTCAGAATTCGGCGGTAGCCACCACTGGTAACCATAGCCGAAAGAACTGCCGTCTTCAGTCGAAACGCCAGCACCTTCGGGCGCTGGTGGTGCTGATTGAGAAGTTGATATTGCAACCCAATCTGCCGGAATGATCTGCTCATCACCGCGCCTGCCCTGGTTTCTAATCAACTCACCAAACAACGCATAATCTCTCGTACGCATATTGAGGCCGCCAAGCGCAAAGGCATTGCCGTCGCCATCGGTCGAATACTTTGCGTCAGCACTTGCACCGATTTTGGACCACAAATTCTCTACAAAATATTCTTGTAAAGTCTTGCCTGTAGCGGCTCGTAACACCATGGAAATAACATGGGTATCGATTGAACAGTACTGCCAGGCTGTACCAGAAGGGCGAGCGATACTGGTTTGTTCGGCCGTAAACTCATCGAGTGAACCACCGAGCGCCAGAACGGTGCCCATTTGATTGATGTCGGAGCCTGAATCAAGGTAATTCTCATCAAACTGAATGCCACTCGCCATGTTCAGGACGTGCCGCAGCGGTACGCCATCATAGACAGACCCTTTCAACATCAGGGCATATTTAGTGACCGGATCATCAATGCTTTCTATTTCTCCTCGCGCCAGCGCCAGGCCAGTCAATGCGGAAACAAAAGACTTGCTCATAGACCACGAAATACGAAGATCATTTTTTCCGGTTTCTTTGTAGTAATCCTCGAAAACTATGGAACCATCTTTAATAACTACAAGCGCTGTTGTTTGAAGTTCGTCGAGCATTGCCGCCGTGTTTTTCTCTTCGCCTCTGTCGGTGAAATTGACAGGCAGGGAAGACAAGCTGACTTCCCAAATGTGTTCTTTCCCGCTTCGCGGCAAATTAGAGGAAAACAGAAGATCATCCATATGAGAAAAATTCTGGACGATTTTGTCCGCATCAAATAATGACTTCACGTGGATCAGGCGTTGGATACTGGCCCAGTTCAGGCCCACCAGCACCAATAGAACAAGTACTATTCCAGATAGAATCCTGGTTGCTTTCATGATTGGTCTCTCGATCTGATAATCAAGAAAGCACCTGACATGATTATGAAAATCGGATAAAACGGGACCAGCGGGAAGTACGGCATAAACGCGTCAATGGACTCGACAACGCCAAACCCAAACAAAAATTCGTAGACTTGCGGACTCCAGGCTGAACCAAAACTGCTGCCTGCCAGGCCGATTACTACCGCTACAACACCAGTCGCAAGCAATAGCAAATTGCCTGCACCACCAGCTCTTGATTGTGCCTCGGATTGCTTCCAGCGCTTTTTCGTCCACGCTAACATGCGCAAACTCCAGGCCAGTAAACCGCCCCAGTAGTAGATGTAATCGATAAAAACAGCGGGACTCTCATAATAGAAGAGATTGAACCAATACACGCTCCAGGCATATACCCACAGCCAATAGATTCCGCTGGTGTGCAGGAGCCTCCACTGCCTGGGGCTAAGGAGACTACGGCCAAACTTGAATGACGTCAGCACCATCGCGATCAGGAATGCATATCCCACCACTCCCTCAACGACATCGCTCAGCACATAAACATCGTTGACGTAATACTCAGTGTGTATCCCCACCAGCCACAAAATAAACGTTAACTGCCAGGCCATGGCTGCCGCAAAACAAAGTCCGATTATTTTTCGATTGCGCAACAACCAACGACTGAACGGCCCGGGAAGTACAACCTGCAATGAGGATGCAGCAAAGGCCAGAAATAGCCATGGCACCGCACAGCGCACGGAAAGCTGAATCATCGAAGAGACATCTTCGGCGCTGGTCAAGTCGAGCCGCGTCATGGTGAACACGATCGCTATTGATATAGGTGCTGTAATCAGCCAGAACAGGCTCCAACCATTGATCATTTTGCTTTTTAGTAATTGGTTTAGATGAGCGCTCATAAATTTGGTAGCCAATTAAAAGTCAAAAACCACATGCTGCGTTAACCAATTGATTGTCCTGGAGTCCATAGTACGACTCACCAGCGAGCCTCTCTGCCTGACGTATGGGCGCGGAATCGGCCGCAAATCGTCTGCCTGGGTAACTTTGAGCTACGATGTGAGCCAGCACACCGGATCAGTCAGTTTATTCGAATCCGACCGACTCAACCTCACTCGCGATATCACGGCTTAACTGCGCCAGCGCGTCACTCATGGCCTGGGCAACGGAGCCGGGGTCGCCGGGTGTTGCGGCTTGCGATTCGTAACGGCTGCGCTTTGGCGTCACCCATTTTCCGCCCTCAATGTCGGCCGCTCCCCACTGTACTTCGAGAATGACCAGGCCGTCTTGGCCGGAATTGAATCGGTCAATGCGACCTACAAGGCGATAGTCGATGTTCAGTAGTACAGACGATGGATAGGCCACCACTATCACCGACTCCAGTAAGCTGTCGATATTGCTCGCGAGTATGCGATGAACTGCATCGTTCAGGGGCTCGGACCAGCGATTAACGTCGTCCACGATCATCTCTGCATTGGGCCCGCGCGAAACCATTTGCGACCGGTTCAGATATTCCGGCATCCGAAATGGCCCCAAAGCAATAACCGGTGAATCTTCCTTGTCCTGTGTGTAGCGAATGTCGATGCTATCCAGTCCGTAGTAATGAACGGGCGGCGATGAACCACAGCCTGCAAGCATCAATATCGCCAACGTAACGACATACGGACTTTTTCGAATCATATTGTCCATTCCATTATTCCGACTTGCCGCGCAACATCGACTCCGGATTGCGTTCCATGTAGTCGAAGAACTCGCGCACCGACCTGGCCGCCCGTTCGAGTTCGTCGAGTGTTTCACCCAACCGGTACAGTTGCTCAGAGTCACCTTTTAACTGCGACTTGGCCACAGTGAGGGTCTGCTCCGCCTCCTCAAGCGCAGCAGCCAACCGCTCGAGGACAGGTTCCAGGTTGGCGACAAGCACATCGACACCCTCGTTGGCATTGTCGAACAAGCTGCTGGCGGCGACCGATGCGGTGAGCAATTCATCGAGTGTGACTTTTAGTTGTCCACCAAGCTGTCGTATATCTTCATCGTTGATCAGGCGATTGATGCCAGCCAGAGATTGATGCAGATCCTCGGACCGGGCCAGCTCGTCGAGCGCCTGGAGGACATTGTTAAGTCGCTGACTCAGACCGCCAATATCCACATTCTCCCGAACGTCTGCGAACCAGGACTGCACCTCATTCAGCAACTCCTGGATATTCGATGTAATGGTTGGAATTTCCGGATACAGCGGGTCGACGGCACGCATCACCGCCGCTGTCTCCGGCCGTAGCTGCAACTCCACACGCAATTGACCGGTCACGAAACTTTCGATCTTCAGGGCGGCACGCAATCCGGCCTTGTTGACCAACGTATCGTGATCCAGCCTGGCGGATGAATCTTCGCCAAGACGCTGACCGCTTTTCGTTTTGATATCTTCCGGGAGTAATTCCAACACGACCAGTGTGTCGGTATCGAAATTGACCTCGTCGATGATCAAATCGATATCGGATACGTAACCAACGCGGACACCGTTGAGTAATACATTGGCGCCCACACGCAATCCATTGGTCGGCTCGTCGAACAACGCGACGTAACGATTCTTCTCCGCAAACATCTGCGAACCACCGAACAACGCGAAAGCGGTAGCGATCAACACGACGCCGCCAACAACAAACGCCCCTATTACGGTGGGGTTGGCCTGTTTACTCATGCTGTAGTCGTCTCCGCCATGCCCCGTTGCAGGAAATTTCGAACCACCAGGTTCTCATGCTTGTCTCGTAGCTCTTTTGGATCACCTGTCGCCAGCTGTGTCCGGGTGACAGGGTCCAGAAAGACCGAATTGTTACCTATTGCGAAGATACTCGCCAGCTCGTGAGTTACAACTACTATTGTTGTTCCCAGGCTGTCACGCAATTCCAGAATCAGGTCATCCAGCAACTTGGCGCTGATTGGATCGAGACCGGCCGAGGGCTCGTCAAAAAACAGAATCTCCGGATCAAGCGCCATGGCACGAGCCAGGCCGGCCCGTTTCATCATGCCACCTGATATTTCATTGGGGTAATAGTCCTCAAAACCGGCTAGTCCGACCAGCATCAATTTGTACGCCGCTACCTCGCGAATCTCTTTGTCACCCAGATCGGTGTACTGCTTGAGTGCCAGCCCGATATTCTCAGCCAATGTCATCGAGCTCCATAATGCACCCGCCTGGAAGGTCGTGCCAAACTTACGTTTCATGGCTTCCTGTTGCGGGTGATCGGACGCCCAGAACGGTGCACCGTCATAAAGAACATCGCCTTTGCCCGGGCTTTTCAAGCCAATCATGGATTTCAACAAGGTGCTTTTGCCGCACCCTGATCCACCCATGATGATAAAGATATCGCCACGGCTAACGGTGAAATTGAGCTCCGTTTGAATAACGAAATCACCATAGGCCAGCGATAGACTATCGACTACTATCTGCGCTTGAGAATCTGGCATCTCAAATTCCAATGTTTATGTAGATGACTGTTAACACCGAAGCACTAACCACAATCAGAACAATACCCATCACTACGGCTTTGGTTGTGCTCTGGCCAACGGCCAGCGCACTGTTACCGCAGGCCATGCCTTGCTGGCACCCGGCCATCGCAACCAGGCTTCCGTAAACGACGCTCTTAAACAGCCCGCCAAACAGGCTGTTCAATTCAACAGCATCCACGGTTTGCGCGACGTACTGCACCAGGTTGATGTCCAGCATTGCCATGCCCACCACGAGACCACCGATAATACCCATCAGGCTCGAGTAAATGGTTAACAAGGGCATCATTACGACCAGCGCAATGACACGTGGCGTGACCAAAAAATCGATCGGCTGCATACCCAGTGTTTTCAGGGCATCGATTTCCTCATTGACTTTCATGGTGCCCAATTGCGCCGCATATGCCGCGCCTGTTCGACCAGCCATAATTATCGCTGTCATGATCGGCGCCATTTCCCTGACCATCGCGACAGCGACAAGATTCGCGGTATAAATACCGGCACCGAACATGTTGAGTTGCATTAGCCCGACGAAGGCGAAGATCATACCGATCAGAAAACTGATCAGACTGACAATCGGAAATGCCTGCGCCCCGGCTTCCTGAATATATTGCAGCAAGTCGGAACGAAGGTAGGTCGCGCTACCACGGAAAAAACGGCCAAACGACAGCACCAGCTCGCCGGTGAACGCGAGGAGCTGCAGGCTTTGGTCCCAGGTCTTAAGAACGCTGTCGCCAACACGCTCAAAGAAGCGTTTGTGTGTCACTTGCCGCCTGGCACCTTCACGCTCTTTGACGGCATATGCCAGGGCCAACAGTCGACGGGCACCATCCGGCAGGCCGGTATTATCAAACTCGATATCCTGATCCAGGGCGTTGCGATGAATTGCGATCAAAGTCGTAATCAGCCCGGTATCCCAGTCGCCAAGGCCGACGGTATTGAAAGACACAGTGGCCAGACCAGGCTGCTGCTGCAGTTGCTCCAGCACCGGATTCACGCCGGGCAGGCTGGAGCCCAACAGCCAGTCACCGGAAAAGGATACGGCAAGCGTGTCGTTACTCGAGGTATCGATATTAAGAAGAGCTGTGGTCATTTCTCGTCCGGTTAGGCGGCGCCAATATTCTACCGTGCCGGGGCATCGATGTGTGGGTCACAAAGGTGCACCCGTTCGCTGGAATGCTGGACTTATTCACACTGCTCCACCAAAATCGTCATCAGCTCCACTCTATCTATATCAATCAATGGGAATCCATAAATGACCCTCCGCGTACCGTATTTTCGATTATTACCGTTCCTTCTGCTATCCATCCCGGGTTTCGCGAGTGCGGATGTTCTGGACGACATTCTTGAGCGGGGCACTGTCCGTTTTGGTGTTGCCGAGTTTGTGCCGTGGACAATGAAGTCGGATTCCGGGGATCTGATCGGTTTCGAGATAGACGTGGCCAAAAAGATTGCGAAGGACATGGGCGTAAAAGCAGAGTTCACGCTTTACCCGTGGGAGGAAATCATTCCGGCACTGCAGAGCGGAAAAATAGACATACTTACCGGTGGCATGTCGATTACACCGGCCCGGGCATTGCAGGTCAATTTCTCGCGTCCGCTCGCCAGATCAGGTGTGAGTCTTGCAACCAATATCAGCATGACGAAGGATATTGTGAGCCTTGAGGAACTCAATAATGCACAAATCACGATCGCGGTTGTTAAGGGCACACTCGCGCACAGTGTTTCCGAGAGGTTTTTCAACAAGGCCGACATCAAAGTGTTTGCCAACGGCGAGATAGCCGGTGCAGCCGTTGTCGATGGTGAAGCACATGTCTACCTCGGCAGCCTGACGCAGACGAAATTCCTGGCGATGAATAACCCTGATGAAATAGACCTGCCAGTTAATGAACCCTTGATTGCCTCCCGAGAAGCCATTGCGGTCCGCAAGGGGGAGCAGGAGCTCCTGAATTTTTTGAATGCATGGGTCACTGCAAAACAGGCTGATCTATGGATCGCAACCACACGCGACTACTGGTTCGAGACGACGGAGTGGGCGAAGGATGTCGCCCGCTGATGCCAGCATTACGCATACACCTTTTCAGGATTTGTGGTTTTGCGATTGCCGCGGCAATGTCTCTTGGCGGCAGCGGAATTTTGACCGTCGCGGCAGCGCAAGAGAGTGCCGAACAAACCGCTGACGAAGATGAAGTGATCGAGGAAATCGTGGTGATCGCGGGAAAAAGATCTGGCGACCCGATCGATCTTGATGCCCTGCATGAAGAAATGATGCGCGACCGGCTCATGACAGACATCAAACGCCTGGAAATACTCGAAGAACAAAACGAATGGCGAAGTCCACCCAGAACATACTCCGAAAAGAAGTCCCGCATCGAGTGGGGCTATAAACCTGAGGACGATGCCCGCATGGGGAGAGAGTCCGATTTGTCAGGCGATACATTTATTACGACTAAGCCAGCAAGCCTTTTTCGATACGAA
>CAYOHF010000129.1:0-8903 GCA_964403695.1 uncultured Woeseiaceae bacterium
CGGTTCGCGCCACCAATCGCCAGGGTGAAACACAGCCACTGCAAGCCACGTGGAATCACGGTGGATATCGCCGCAACGTCATTGAAACGACGCCCATTGAAGTAGTCTGAGAGGTTTGGATATGTATCAGGAAAAAGCCTCTGGTCTACTTCGCATCCCTGGAATCTTGGGAGTTCTTGTCGTGGCGGCCAGTATGACGTCCTGCACAAGCAAGACTGATCAAGGCCCGGGACCTGCGGCGCTGACCGACGAGACTCCGTTGTCAAACGTAGTTGAGATCGTGCTACCCGTCGAGGACGCTGTACTGCGCGAATCAACGTTGGCGGGTCGGCAACTTGCAGTGCAGAAATGCACGATCTGTCATTCGGTCGACTATATTAATTATCAGCCGCCGGGAATGGACCTTGACCAATGGACTGGAGAGGTTGCCAAAATGCACCATTCATACGGTGCGCCACTCAGCGAGTCCGACATAAAGAGCATCGGTGCGTACCTGGCGGTGTCGTATGGTTCCGCTAATGAGGCTGACGAGGATGTGCTCGCTGCTTCCGCGATGCCTGTCCGAGAGGAGGCTGCCGTTGAAGATATTCAGGCTTTACTGGCATCTAACGTTTGCCTTAGTTGTCACGCGATTGATAGAAAAGTGGTTGGGCCTTCATTTCAAGAGGTAGCCGCTCATTATGCAGGCGATGATCAGGCCCAGGAAAAAGTGATTGACAGTATTCGTCAAGGTGGCACTGGAAAATGGGGTCCGATACCAATGCCGCCCTTACCTAACCTGACGGATGCGCAGGCAAAAATGCTGGCAGACTTTGTACTGGCTCAATAGCGTGTTGTGGACTTCCCGGGTTTCAGTAAGCGACTCCGTTCTATTACTAAATCGCTCCCAGCTTGCCAGATGCCTTTCAGCCATAAAATGAGAGCCCAATAAAAGCGCGGATAATTTCAGAGAGCTGATGAATTCGAATCGCGGCTAACGGTGATGATTTCAGACCTGGATTGGAATGATTTTGACTTGGTGTGGATACTTGTTCCCAAACTCTGTGTATCTGATTGGTGCTCAGGAGAGAACTTGAACCTCCACCTGCTTACGTAGACCAGCACCTGAAGCTACGTATCTCGAGCGTTGCACGTTCCGGGAAATCAACGCCATAACGGTTAGTGTCATAGGTTGTCCACCGTGGTGTTGGAATTTCCAAGACGCGCACGTAGCGGTGGCTACATATACTGCACTTCCCACGATATTGATGGCCCTGCGGAGCCTCAAAATGAGGCATTTTC
This sequence comes from uncultured Woeseiaceae bacterium, assembly GCA_964403695.1. Lineage (GTDB taxonomy): Bacteria > Pseudomonadota > Gammaproteobacteria > Steroidobacterales > Woeseiaceae > SZUA-117. Next base: position 1,282 of record CAYOHF010000129.1, read on the forward strand.
AAAGGCCTCACACCGGCCGTTCACAAGTGGCTGGCTTTGGGTCAAAAGCGGCCTCTCAGTAAGTAGAAAATACTACCACCTGAGCGGCTGCTTTCGGCCAATCGCAGCCGGTCACCAGAGCAAAAAGCCTGGGCCAGCCTTTCGCAAAATGTTAAGAATGTTTACACCGGCACCATTTATTCGTTTTTATCTGTCCTCAAACGTATGCGGATGCATCCATAGTGGTGCCATGCATTGAGCCAGTCACCGCTGAAACGTAAGCTTTGGCGGTATCGTCGGCGGACAATCCAGTGGCTGTGTCCATTCCCATTTTGGCCATGGTTTCTTTCACGAATAATGGTGCGACAACGTTCAACCGGAATTCGTCCAGCTCCAATGCTGCAGCCTTGACGAAACTCTCCAATGCACCATTGGCCATGCTGACGGCGGCACTGCCTTGCATTGGTTCACGTGACAGCACACCCGAGGTCAGGGTAATAGATCCGCCGTGTTTGATGTATGTACGGCCTAGACGTAATAGGTTGACCTGACCCATCAGCTTGTTATCGAGGGCCAACTGATATTCGTCGTCAGATAGTTGATCGAGCGGCCCGAAGTTTGCTAGTCCGGCGGCTGAAATAACCGCATCGACATTACCGACCTGTTCGAACATGGCCTGGATTGATTCGGCATTGCCCAGATCAACCGTCACATCTCCATCTGAGTAGCCAGCGGCGACAATCTCATTATTTTCTTCCAAGCGCCTGGCAACGGCCTTACCGATCGTTCCGGATGCTCCAATAATTAGAATCTTCATCGTTTGCTCCTGGCCAGCGGCCTGTCTATTGATTTCTTATTAAGTTGCGGGCAGCATAACTACTATCCGAAAATAGAAAAATAGCCTCAATTTGAAAACATTATTCACATGAAAAGAAAAATCGACCTAATGAAGGCGATTCGCACTTTTATTCTGGTGGCTGAGGAGCAGAGTTTTAGCAGGGCTTCCCAGCGGCTGAGCCTGGTCGTATCAGCCGTCAGCCGTCAGGTATCAGACTTGGAGGAGTACTTTGAGTGTCAGTTGCTGAATCGAACTACTCGTGCCATGCATTTGACCGCTGAAGGAATGTACTACCTGGAACAATTCGAAGAGATCGTCGAGCGACTGGATAGCCTCGAAAACAGGGCGGACAATAATCTGAAGGCAGTGGCAGGACACCTGCGGATAACCGCTCCACCTGATGCAGAGCAGCTCGGAATTGCTCATTTAGTCAGTGAATTCATCAAGCAACATCCGGCCATAAAGCTTTCCTGTTTACTCGTCAATCGCTACGTGAATATTATCGAAGAAGGCATCGATCTAGCGATTCGAGTGGGTGAACCGCCAGATTCGAGATTGGTGGCTCGTCGGTTTGCGGAGATGAATGTTTTGTATGTTGCCAGCCCTGAATATCTAGCTGTGCACGGCACCCCAAACCATCCAAAGGAGCTTGCTCAACATAACTGTGTTATCGACAGTTCAAATCGTCAGCCATGCCGTTGGCGGTATATGGAAAGCAGCGCTGAACGACACGTTACTGTATCAGGGCCCTTAGAGGTCAACCACGGCAACATTGCCGCGGACTTTTCTGCAGCAGGACATGGAATTGCATATCTACCTGACTTTCTAGCGCAAGCCTACCTGGACCGTGGCGCGCTCGTGTCCATCTTGGATTCATATCGGGTGCCACCGATCCCGGTTTCCCTGGTCTACCCGGCAAATCGGATAAAGAATCCAGCATTGAGCGAGTTGGTTCGTTTTTTATTAGATCGGAAATCGTAGCTGTTCGGTAACAACGTAATTCGACGCATAACAGATGCATTGCTGGTTCACTCCTTCATCGAACGACGGTTGATTACCGATGGCGAATATTCGAATATTTATGGGTCGACTTGTTAGGCCTTTCAGGCACGAAGATGAACCGCAATGAACGACCGCGCATTGCGGATATCTTGATAGGGTACCTGGTTAGTAACCAAGGAATTTGCCCACTGTCGTGTATAGGAGTATTGGCGGTCGAGAGCAAGCCAATCGTCGACTTTGAGTTTGAAGTGTGAGGGCCAAATGAAATTGATTCACCTGCAATCGTCAGTGCACAAGCCGTTGCGAAATATCATAGATAATGCGCGCGTAACCGTGAGCAGAGTGTGCGGAGGAATCGACGACATGAATATGCTTGGTAATAAAGCCCTGGTCATTCGTGCGGAGATCTATCCGAGTAAATTGCCTGCGCTCTATGCAGCACTGCAATCAATCCAAATATATGTCATTCAGCATAGTCTTCCTGACAAAAGTGCCTTAAAGGAAGAGTTTGAGTATCCAATGACGCGACAGATCACCAGCCTCGCCGACGATACGAATAATCGCGTCACCCTTCCGAAGATACCAGGATGAAGGTGTTCAGCAGGCGAGGTTAGATCCTTGCCCAATCGGACTCAGACGCTTTAGAAAACATATACTAGACCACTTGCTCCCGATGCCCTGATACGAGGTGGTAGATCCGTGCCAGATTGGTTTAGTTTCATCGAATTAATAACCGGATTTTCGGCAATATTGCTGAGCCTTTGTTTTTTGTTACTGGTGAAATACGCACTAGGTTGGTTGCCGTCTAAAAATTTCCTCATTGTTTTGTTAACGATAGGCGTCGTAGTCAAAAGCAGCCTGTTTGGGCTGGAACTGTTCAACAGCACGCCGAGCTTTGTCATATTTCTTATAGCTTACCCACTGATATTGCTGTTGGGTCCGGTGATGTCGAGATTTACTCGATCTACGTTACGCATGGAAAGACTGCCAACGTTGGACAAGACAACCGGGGCGCTGTTAGCACTTGGGTACCTGCTGGTCATGCCATATATTTTCCAACTTACTTTCGAGACAACACTCACCGATTCATTACCGTTTTTGCCAACTGTGGTCACCGGCGGAATGATCGCCTTCGTTACATTATTTGTTATAAGCAGCAGTTGGCATTTCCTGCCGATACTCTGGCGTCTGTCTAGAGGCGCTTTATATAGCGTCGGCTATGGCGAGAATACCTACCATTGGCTGCGTGGGCTCTGGCTTTCCATTAGTGCAATTTGGCTGATGCTGCTGTTCGAAACGATTTCTGAGTACTTCTTCAATTTTGACACTGTTTGGCACACCGCCGTTTTCGACATTCTGGATTTGGCCGTTTGGATTGCGCTGCTGGCATATACCGTGGCGTATTGTCGAAAACCGGATCAGGGTCAGGAAGTCGAGCATTGTGAGGCCAGCGAAAAATACGAGAAGTCTGCCTTAACCGACGTACAGGCGAAGGAAATATTGGATACCATCGATGATCTGATGCGCGCGGATCGACTGTATCTGGAAAGCAATATCACACTGGACAAAATCGCCACGCTGACGAAGACACAGCCGCAGTATCTTTCCCAAGCGATCAATCAATACCTTGAAGTCAATTTCTATGAGTTCATCGCCAGGTATCGAATCGAGCACGCGAAGGCTGAGTTGAAGGATCAGCCCCAAAAAAGCGTACTGGATATCGCCATGAGTGCTGGTTTCAATGCAAAAAGCACATTTAATCTCACCTTCAAGAAGATAATGGGTCTGACGCCATCAGACTATAGAAAACAACAACTTACATAGTTACCGCCCGCCAATAGGACGTCCGACCAGGTACGGCCTTGCCGGATTGGACGTCTTCTCCTCATGCCCTGATTAGTCTGTGCTCGTGGTTTGGTTCATACCAGATCCGACGTCACAAAAAGCCTGCTAATCACATTTGAAATGAGGAAATTACAATGAAAACGATTCGCGACAACACGCCATTGCTGGTGCTGTTCCTAATGACCTGTGCCGCTTTGGCTAGCTCTCCGCAGATAGCCCAAGCCGACGACTTCTCCCGCTGGGAGCTAAAAACCAGTGTCGTCGCAGTTGATGCTGGCAAGGCCTATTCGATGAACCAGCCCTTCGGTGGTCAGATCCAAGCCGACGGTGACATCGAATTTGGCCTCGGCATTGCTATCGAATACAGGCTCAACGATCTGGTTAGTCTTGAATTGGCAAGAGTCACGGAAACCGCAATGGATATTGATTACCGTGCCAACGGAAATAGTACTCAGATAGGTGAAGGCGTGAGTTTCCTTCCTATCCTTGCTGGCGCCAACTTCCATTTTATCAAAACAAATCAATTTGACGCTTATGCTGGTCCCCGCATTGCCTACGTGAATTTTGGTGGGTTCACCCACGATATTGACGGGCAAACTGTAGCACTCGATGTCGACAACGAATTCGGTTGGGGCGCGACTGCGGGTCTTAAATACCAGTTCGGCGACAGCGCTTGGTCATTGCTCACGGAGGTGACCTACGTTGATGTCGATATGAAAGCCACAAATCTGGGTACCGGCGAGTCATTCGTCAACGGATTCAACCCTTTGATGGTAACGGTCGGATTGTCTCACCGATTTTGACGCGTAAATTTTCGTCCTAACCAACCCAATATTTTAAGGAACCCCAATGAACATTATTCAAAAGTCAATTTTCGTAGTGGCCATTTCGGCGATCACTGGTTGCTCAGGCTGCTCCAGCTTTCCCCAGGTTCCCTCAGACGAAACAGTGAATGCACGAATCGAGGGCTATCAACTACCGCAAACTCCGAAAGAGGGTAAGGCGCTTGTATATGTCATTAGACCCTCGATTGTGATCGGTCTCGTTCGCTTTGGTGTCTATGTAGATGGCAAAGAAGCCGAGTCTCGAATTGGGCACAACCGAACGAGGCAGTATATCCACTTCGACCTGGAGCCCGGTGAACACACGATTTACTCAAGAGCGTCAAACTGGTCCGAGATCAAAGTTACCGCGAAGGCCGGTGAAACCATTTTTATAGAGCAAGAACACCATGCTTTCGTAACGAACAAGTTACTTAGGTTGGCAGATGACGCCGGTAGTTATCGTGTAAAGAACGCGAAATTCGGCACGATCAGTAAGCCGGACCCTTGATAAGACAGGCACACAGCGACCATGACATATCTTGTAACGTGGTTGTTGTGTTGCTTGCTTCCAATCCAATTGATCGCTTCGCTCTTGTGAGTGAGTGCAAGAAAAAGGAAACAAAATCATGTCAATAAAATACACGAGATACTGGACCATCATGCTGCTGACAATCGGCAACTTGATGGCCGGTTGTGCAACCATGGACCAGGCGGAATGTGCATCTGCTAATTGGCACGACCGGGGCCTTGGAGACGGCGAAAAAGGTAGGAAGTCCACCCACTACTCAGAGTATCGGAAAGATTGCAGCGCTTTCGGTATTGGTGTCGATACCAATGCATATGGCGACGGCTGGAAAACCGGGATCGGCGGTTACTGCACCCGGGACAACGGCTATCGGGTCGGTATTCGCGGCAGTATTTATCAGAACAGTTGCCCAGCCGAACTGAATGACAGGTTCTTCAGTTCTTATCAATCCGGACGAGCAATCTTCTTGAAGCAGGTGCGTGTGAAGGCTCTAGGGCACCAAGTACAGGAGATAGGAGACGATCTTGCAAAGAGTGACTTGACCGAGACACAGCGTAACTCCCTGGCAGCAAAGCGCAAGCATGTGAAGCGAGACCTCGAAATAGCGAATATCGCCCTGTTACTGACGAAATCGGATGCTCGGAAGCAGGGTTTCTCTGTGTCGTATTAACCAAAATAGCTTGAAAAAGTTAGGAACATGAAAACGAAAAAAGGGGTCGAACCGAATTATTCTGGTTAGTCGGTTCGACCCCTTTTTCTTGGGACAGCATTCGCAGTACGTTTGCAGAGCGCTGGATAGCCAAGGCAGACAGTGCAGCGCTTTTCTGACAATCGTGACGCGCTAGTTGCTATCCGGGTTGTTTGCGAATTTAACGCAACGTAGTTTCATGAACCGACGCGCGGATGATCCGGCTTGCCTTCCGGGTGACCAAGAAGCGCCTTGCAGACGCCAATCCACGCCGGACTGAGTATCAGGCTAATCGCGATAATCGCAACAAACAAGCGGTAGTCGTCATCGGGGAGAATCCGTCCGGTGTGCGCCAGCGCGATGAGTACAAAGCTGAATTCGCCGACTTGTGATAACAGTGCACCGCCATAGCCGGCCCGTCGCCAGGAAGAGCCCAGTATTTTCAGCATGCTGGCATTGAGGAGTGTATTAACGACGACAATAATGATGACGAGTAATCCAATCTTGAGCGGATTATTGAGCACATAGTGAACGTCGATAAGCATGCCGACTGACACAAAGAATGCTGCGACGAACACAACGCGAAATGGCTCGAGGCTTTGATGCACCCAATCTGTTTCGCGAGCGGAACTGACGACAAGGCCGGCGACAAAGGCGCCCAGCGCCGTCGACAATCCCAGGGCGCCGGAAATTAGTGCCAGCAAAAAGCACAAAGTTAGTGCTGCAAAAACCTGTAATTCGTGATCTGCAGTCAGTTTGTTGGCAAACGGCAGCTTAACGTGGTCGCGGGTGAACACCCACGCCGCGATGCCAATTAGCACGGCGGCACCAATCAATTGCGCGATCAGTTCGGCGCTCGAAATTTCCTCGCCGCGAAACACATTGATCGTAATGATCATCGGTACGAGGGCCATGTCCTGTGCCAACAGCACCACAAGTACATTCTGTCCGGTTTGTGTATTGAGTTCGTTCCAGTCTTTGAGAAGCTTCAGAACCACTGCGGTGCTGCTAAGGCTGATAACGAAGCCGAACAGAAAGACCAGCTGCCAGGGCCAGTCGAAGAACGCCCCGATGATCCAGACGATCGCCACCGTCGCGACAACCTGCAGCAATACACCGAAGATGGCGAGTCGCCAGCGACTTAACAAGCTGCCGGGAGAGGCTTCCATGCCCACGAAGAACAGCAAGACGATCAGGCCGATGCCGCCGATTCGGCCGATCAGATCCGGATCATCCAGCAGACCCAGCCCGTGCGGACCGATGAGCAGTCCGGCGACCAGGTAGCCGACAATTTGCGGTTGGCGCAACGCCCGAAAAAGAAAACCTACCAGCAAAACGGCGATGATTACGCCGACAATGATGGGCAGAGCCGGATCTATGTGCATGTCAGTAAGTATATAGACGCAGAACTACTAGTGCTGCCTCAGGTATCCCCAGGTATGCAGTTTGTCATGTTCTTCAAACCAGTCTCAATGGTGCCGGTGTAAACATTCTTAACATTCCGGCCAGAATGTTAAGAATGTTTACACCGGCACCATTTACTCCGGCCATCAATTCCTAAGTTTCTGATTCTCAATATGGCAGAGTCCTGGCTAATGGGACCCACACCTGGCGAGCCAGACGGCGATTAAGGAGCTGGAACGCTAGCTCAGTGCTTTGCTCGCGGTGGCAAGCCCGTATGCTGCGACAACGCCTTACCTTTGCGAATTCGTTTCTCGTGTGCCGAGGTGGTGTTCTTCCGACGTGCCGGACCACGCATTTTCTTTTCGTCGGGCTGATCCACCGGAACAAGTTGTTCCTCACCCGACCCGATCAGCCGGGCGAGGTTCATTTCCCTCAGCGTCTCTCGAAGTAGCGGCCAGTTTTTCGGGTCGTGATAGCGAAGCAGCGCCTTGTGCAGCCGTCGTTTCTCGGGGGTCT
>CAYOHF010000130.1:0-8884 GCA_964403695.1 uncultured Woeseiaceae bacterium
CGCGATGGCGAGATAGTGAATTGAGCCAATAACCGGGGTCGAACCGAGGTTTTTTTTGAAAAACCTCGGTTCGACCCCGGTTACTTGTAGGAGCCCGCCTTGCGGGCGAGTTCGCCAATGATCGGCGCCGGATTGATCTGTATTGCAATAACCAGGAATAGCGAACTCGCCCGCTGGGCGGGCTCCTACATTAAACCGGCGATTTTCGTAAAAAAAAAGGCCGCAACGATTGTTGCGACCTTTTTCGCGGCCGAAGCCGCTTCTACATATTTTTTCCGTAATTACGGTCGCGCAATAACAACTTCGATCTCTACCAGCATTCCCGGGCCGCCTGCCAGGCCAGCGATTTGAAATGCCGAACGAGCTGGCTTGTTGGGCTGGTCATCAGTGCCAAAGTACTTCGTATAGGCTTTCATAAAGCCGCCGAAATCCATTTTGCCATCCATTGCCGGGTCGCCGACGAGAAATACAGTCATCTTGATTACATCGCCGAAACCAACGCCGAGTTCCTCGAACGATGCTTCCATTCGGGAAAATACGCTTAATGCCTGCGTCTCGGTATCACCGTAGTACTCACGGCTGCCGCGCTCCGCGTCCGCATTTTCGGCTCCAGGTACAGTGCCGCTGTGATATATCAGCGTTGTGTCAGAAGTTACCTCGACAGCGCGGGAGATTGGAAACGTAGAGTTATTCGGCAGCGGATGGCGTGTGACATCTGCATTCGCGTTCATGCCTGCAAACAATAGCAGCCCGATCAATGTTGTTATCTTCATGAGTATCCTCTAATTGATTTTTAATGTAGCTATGTAGCTGACGACATCATTTATCGCTTCATCATCAGCCAAAATCTGAGTAGCAGCGCGCATTTGGTTGCCATAGGAATCTTCCGGGTGCGCGCCGCGGCTTCCATTTCGAAAATTCTGCAATTGAGTGACAAGGTACCAGTCATTGACGCCCGTGAGCGCCGGGCTACCGAGCGATTCATTGCCATTGCCGTCCGCTCCGTGGCACGCGGCACATGTCGCATAAAGATTTTTGCCGCGGGGAATGCCACCGCGCACCATACCCTCGGGCATGTGCGAACGTGTTTCGGTTACGAAAGCTGCAACTTCAGTAATTTGCTCATCCGATAGGGCCGCAGCCATTGGCTGCATTTCAATACCAGCCTTGTCCGCTTCGTGCTTCCCGCGCCAGCCTTTCTTGAACGCCTGTAGCTGTCTTTCGACATACCAGCTTTCCATTTGACTCAAACGCGGCGCCATGATGACGGAGTTACCCATCAGCTGTACCCCGTGACACACCGTACAGTAAATATAATCATCCGCCGGAATCGGCAGTTCGTCTTCTGCGAGCAGCGAAGAAGACACAAAAAAGAGCAGTGCAGCTGCGAGAATTGATCTGAAATTCAGAATTCGCATTGCCCTATCCCTTCCTGGTAACGGCTGATTCCGCACGTATGTGTTTGTCGAAATCGAGCAATGCATATTCGGCGGATGCGAACGCACCTTCCTGCCAGGTCGGGTGATAGCTGATCTGATCTCCTATCATGTAGTGGCGTCCTTCAGGAGCTCGCATGCGTTTGAAAAATCTCTCTCTTTTTTCCGGCGTCCAATCGATGGCGCAACCCATCATGTGATTCATGCGACCCCACGGGACAGAAACACCGGCTTCGATGTAACTTGAATAACCGGCATGCAGTTTGTCGCCGCATGCCCCCGCATACTTGATCCTGTCTTCAGGCGACATGTGCTCAAAAAAAGCAGATTGTTCGGGACCAAACGTGTAGGCGCCGAGCATGACGCCTTTTTGCCTGTGAATACCGTGCGACGGGTACCAGACCTGGTTGATTTTCTGATCCGTGTGCGTGATGCCACCGTAGATGCCTTCACGCTCCCAGAATCGCTCCTTCATCTGCAGGCCGATCTTGAAGAAGTTTCCCGGTTTTACGGCGGCGAAGCCTTCGTTGTAATCATTCGCAAAGTTATTGGGAATGCCGACCATGAAGTGCGCAGGAATGCTGTTGAAACACCAGTCAACGCTGATCTTCTTGCGCTCTCCTTCGTGGTTATAGACGACATCAACGCCGCTCCCGGTATTCTGAATTGACTGAACCTGCGCATGGGTCAGTATCGGGCTGCGAACGTGCCTGGCGAGGCCCCTGGAGATATTGTCCATTCCGCCTACCGCTTCCATTAGCGGCTCAGCCCACTCAGGATTAGCGATCGACCCAAAAGCCGATTCCCAATGGCGGCTGTTCAACAAAGCGCTGAAATCCATTGGTGACTTGTGCACGCCCGGTTTAATGAAGCCGCCAGATTCGTAACCGGCGCGAACTGACCCATGATAGGTGCCGTCCGGTTGCAGATCACCAAGCTGCGTCGCGAATTTCATCATTCGCTCTCTGTCTTCCTCCGACAAAGGCTCGTCGAATATATTCTTGTCGACTGCTTTATAAAGTAGTTCGGAAATAAATCCATTCGCATCGGCAAAGTAGTCGCTCTTGCGTATCGGTTTTCCGTCAAAATGGTCGCTTTCATGAGTGTATGCGTGACGAGCGAAATTGGCCTTGACCTGCAACTCAATGCCAAGCTTTTTGCAGTAATGCAAAATCCGCTGATGATGACCCGGGATGCGCGCCGGCCCGGGATTAAAATACAGGTCAGGATCGTCGTCAAAATTGCAGACGCGTTTGTTGCCCAACTCATCGATCAGGTCACCATGGCGCAATGTCATATTCCGCCCGCCGATACGATGTGACGCCTCCAGAACAGTTACGTCGTAACCCGCTCGCTCGAGTTCATATGCCACCGTCAGTCCGGAAATTCCGGCGCCGAGTATGGCGACTTTTCTGTTGTCCGCAGCGACGTTCTGCAGCTCCAGTTTTGCTACCGGACCGGTATCCTCCAGCAGGCCCATGGCCCTGCTGGTCTGGTAAACCGCGGTCGAACCGCCGGCAGCGCCTACCAGCTCCAGAAATCGCCGGCGTGATAAATTATTTGTGTTCATTTTATTGTCTTGTCGTTGAAAATCAGGGGGTTCAGTTGTTGATACTTGCTGAGGGCAGTTAGTTCCTTTCAGGATTGTGATTTCGTATTGCCAGTCTCGCTTAGCAAAAACAGGTCAGTCAACAGCGCGCGCAAGTGTATGGATGCATTCAGGTTATCAACCAGTTCTGAACTGATCTTGTCCTGCAAAAGAACAAGCCGTATCGCAGCGCCGGCTTTCCTCGCATCGTCCACGACGACAGCGGAGAACTCCCTGTCGTCCGCACCCAATGTTGCAGCGATGGCATCGGCAGCAGCGGACATGCCACTCAAGGTAGCTCTTGTGTCCGACCCATCATCAGATTCACGTCCCTGCGCAGCATATGCCAGCAGGAATTCGTAACCAGATTCGATCACTTCGATGTTTTCGTGCAAAGGATTACTCACGGTATTGGAATCGCGTTTGCAAAGACCAGTATAGAAAATTCAGGAGGTTTCGTCGGGTGCCCAGCGCTCTGGATCGTGATTTGCCGATAGTTCGTCTTTGGAAATCCATCCACCTAACATAGATCGCAGATAGAACAGCTTTTCCGGTCGAAGGGCAAAATACACATGCAACGAAATCAATCCCACCAATGCCAATGTCGACAGGCCGTGCAAAAAGAAATTCCAGCCAAGCGCGGATTCCGACAGCGAATTCGTCCTGTCCCACCACGGCGTGTCGAGCATAGCGAACATGACCAGGCCAGTCACAATAACCACCAGCGTAATCACGGTTACTGCTGCGTGCAGACCCTTTTGCGCCAGCGAATACTTGCCCGGTTTTTTGCTCGCATCGAGACCCTCGCGTAAATCCGCGGCGCTAATCGAGACTGACTTCAAATCTTTGACGAATATTGACCGAACAATATGCGCTAGCACGATGGCCGTCAGCAGGAGCCCCGCTATCCAGTGCAGGGAGAGCCACGCAAAATTGACGCCAACGATTGGCAATATGCCGGTGATCAGCAACGCAAACATGCTGAACGCCATAATCCAGTGAAAGATGCGATCAATTTTCTGGTGTCGTTGTACGCGCTGACCTTCGCTTGATGGCAGCGCACCGCGTTCCCGTCTTGCCTCATATATGCCGTGCAGGACGATCGCTAAAAATGCGGCGACGATGACCAGCCAAAGCAGGTCCCAGGAAACACCGCGAAGAACCTCGGTTCCCCAAACGTCATGCTTGTAGGTGGCGATATCCACTGTTCTAGGCCCTCGTGGCGCGCCGCACGAGATTTTCCATCAACGGCAGCTTGAAGTGATTATATTTAAGGGGTTGTGCGCCCTCGCTGGCAAGCGACGCCAGTGCCTCGGCACTTTCTTCCGATAGCGTTTTCCCGCGAGCAGCTCGTTCAACGTTGCGCAGACGATGCGGCGTGCAGGCGACGCCGCCCAGCACAAAGCGACTGTCCGCGATGGCATCTCCGTCGATCGACATTGCGGCTGCGATACTCACCAGGGCAAAATCCCAGACGTTTCGGTCGGCGACTTTCTCAAAATAAAATTTCTTTCCAGCCCATTTTGCTGGAATGCGTATAGCCGTCAATATTTCTCTGCTGCGGAGTGAGGTCATGCTTGTTATATGTGTATCAGGCCCGACAAAAAAATCGTCTGCGGTGACGACTCGCTCACCGTCCAGGCTCTGTATTACCATTTTTGCATCGAGCGCGGTCAGCGCAATTGCAGTATCCGAAGGACTGACAGCCACACAACGGCTGGCACCGAATACGCAATGTTCGCGGTTCATGCTTTCTGTGCTGTTGGCGTAACAGGTGTTGCCACCGGCGCGGTAACAGTCGAGGCCGCGGCGGTAATACCAGCAGCGTGTATCCTGGGTAAGATTGCCAGCGAGCGTGCCAACATTGCGAATTTGCGGGCTCGCCACCACATTGGCAGCTGAAACAAGCAAGCTGTAGTCACGCTTGATCCGCTCATCGCGAATAATTTCACGCAGCGTGGTGGTCGCGCCGATTTCGATACCGTCCGACGTTTCGCGAACGCCGTGCAGCGCATCGATGCCGGTCAGGTCGATCATGGCCTCAGGATGTTTAGCGCGATCTTTAAGCCACCCGTAGGTGTCCTGTCCACCGCCCAGAATCCAGCCTTTGTCGCCGTGTTGATCGGCAAGGTTCAGTGCATCATCCAGCTCAGCCGGCTGGTAGAGCTGCACATCTGGCATAACGTCGAAAGAAGCCATCGTTACCTCAGAAGTTATTGGTTTGAAGTGGCAGGAACGATTGCTCGTTTCCTGTCACATGATTAATGATCATGTCGGCGCTTACTGGCGTCCTGCCAAACATGTGTCCGTCGAGCGCATCTGAAATTGCCGATGTCAGCGCAGCTACCGAGCAGCCCATCGCGGGTTCGCCGATTCCTCTGGCACCGAAGGGATTTTGTGGGTCCGCTATGTCGACTGCGCCGGTTCGCGTAACGGACGGAACATCGAGGTAGCTCGGTATGCCACATTGGTGATAGCCAACGTTTGCTGGCAGGCCATTTTGTGGATCGTAGACATGTCGTTCGAGGCCGGCCATGCCCATGCCCCAGACAGCGCCGCCTTTCATCTGTTGTGCCAGTCCCTGCGGATGCACAACGGTGCCGCATTCAGCGATGCCGACGTAATCCAGAATTTCGTACTTACCCGTTTCAAGATCCAGTTCGATCTCGACAAATGCACAGGCAAGCCCCGGAATCACACCTTCTCTTGGCAGGTTGTCTTTAGCCACGCCAATCAAGCCGCTGCCAGCCACGTTCTGTACGGAGCGTTGCGTGATTTCATGAATGTCTTCCGGCCAGGTCTGACCGCTGTATGCCCCGCCCAGCTGAATCGCACGGGCCGCAATTGCACCGTACGACATGCCTTGTTCCGGAGTTTCTATGTTAAATACGCGCTTGCCATCGATGTCATAGTCATCCGCCTCGCCACCCATGGTCTCCGCAGCGATTTGTTTCATTTTGTCCAGGGCATCCATTGCGGCAACGTAATTGGTTCGCGTTTGTGTAAATGTTGAAACGCTACCTGCCTGGTAGGAATTCCATGGCAGGTTTGCCTCGGTGTTGCCATTGTGCACGACACAATCTTCCCACTCACACTTCAGGACTTCGGCCGCTGCCCGTGTCGTCGATACGAATGAATACGTTCCCAGATTGCCAACACCGGAATGCAGGTGAATCTTGCCGTTTGGCGTTATACGAATCAGACCATCAAAGCCATTAGCACCAGCAGAGTGGTAACCCTGGCCAATGCCGAGACCGCGCACCTTGCTGCCGTTTTTACGGGTCTGATTTTTCCTGTTGTCCCAGTCGAACATCCCAGCGCCCTTGTTCAGCGCTTCATTCATGTACGCACTGGTGACCGGTTCCTGGTCCTTGTTAACAGTGGTGTCATTGTTGACCGCATTGACCCTGCGAATCTCCAGTCTGTCGATACCCAGTTCCCGTGCGGCCTTGTCCATAATGGGCGCCATCGCAGCGGCAATCTGGTTTTGCCCGGGCCCGCGTTGTGCACCGCGTGGCGTGGTATTGGTCAGTACAGGCAGACCGCGAAAGCGCATCGAATCGGGATCATAAACCAGCGAGACAGCGCCGCCCGCTGAGGATGCGTCACCACCGGTCGCGTTAGCGCCAATGTCTTCGATAATAAATACATCGGCTGCGGTAGCCTTGCCGTCAGCGGCAAAACCCATTTTTATCCAGCCCTGGAAGCCGACACGGGCGGAGCCCATGTAATACTCCTGTTCGCGCGTTACGCGCAACTGCACCGGACGACCAATCTTCTTCGAGAAGTAACCGGGAAGTCCTGCGATCGGATAAGCGCCAATCTTGGAGCCAAATCCGCCGCCCGTGTTCTCACTGATGAGCACGACGTTTTTTAGTTCGACGCCCAGCAGGCTGGCAAGCCCTGGCAAAAAGAAACTCTGGCTTTGTGCCGAACCATGTACATAACACGTACCGTTCTCCCAGTACGCCATCGCCGTACGGGGCTCCATGCTCATGTGCGCATAACCGGTGGTTACGAAAGGTTGCTCGATGACGACCTTCGCAGCGGCAAAACCTTTTTCAAGATCACCGTAAGCCCATTCGTTCACGAACTCACCGCTTGGCTCGTTGCCAGCTCTGAATTCGTCAACTTGCTCGCGGGTCCATTTTACAGTTTTGAAACCGGAGCCTTCACTGGAGCGTGAGTAAACGTTGCCTTCCTCTCTTGCGTCCGGGCCGCCGCTTATGAGGCTGTCCAGCGGATCGGTAACAAACGGGAGGGGCTCGAAGTCGACTTTGATCGCAGCCAGAGCGTCCTCGGCAGTCTTCTCGTCTTCGGCCGCAACAGCAAGTATCGGATCGCCAACGTAGGCGGGCGTATTGGTGAGAATTGCAGCACTTGGTGCTTCGCTCGCTGGCACATCATCGGCAGTCAGTATGCCAACGACGCCGGCCATAGCCTCTGCCGCTGAAGTGTCAATATTGGTTACCCGGCCATGCGCAACCGGACTCGTGTACATGCGGGCGAAAACCATGCCATCGACGCGAAAATCTTCCGCGTACTTGGCCTTGCCGGTGACCTTGCCTGCAATATCGGGCGGGACGAAATCCTTTCCAATGTGCTTGTAGTCGCTCATGAGTTCTGCCCCGAAGCGCGCATAACGCCATTCAGATAATGATCGTACGCACCGCATCGGCAAAGATTGCCCGACAGTGCCTGGCGTGCTTCTTCGCGGGTCGGCGTTGGGTTCTCGCCAAGCAGGGCTACCGTTGACATGATCTGGCCCGGCGTGCAAAAACCGCACTGTGGGCTGAGTTCATCGATGAAGGCCTGTTGCACCGGGTGTAGGCTTCCATCGGCACTTTGCAGCCCTTCGATGGTCTGCACCTCCCGTGAGCGAACACTGTGCGTCAGTGTGGAGCAGGAATAGCGGGTTATGCCATCAACTATTACGGTGCAGGCGCCGCACTCTCCGCGGTTGCAACCAATCTTTGTGCCCGTCAGGCCCAGCTTGTAGCGCAATGTATAAGCCAGTGTTTCCTGCGGCAGTACATCGACACGGCGAGTTCGGCCGTTGATATTCAGAGAAATAAGGCGTTCAACCACACCGCTGGAGTTTTCCTGGGCGTTTGCAGATTGGATGCCTGTGCTAGACGCGGCGGCGACGCTTGAGGCAATGACTGCCTTGATAAAACGTCGGCGTGAAAGTTGTGGATTCACTAGCGAAATTCCTGCCTGAGTGATTGCGTTTATAGGATGGGACGACGAATGTCAGCGGTAATATCGTGCAAGTGAATGCATCCTCAATTACCTGGCTTTCGTCCCCCGTTTAAGTCAGTCAGCCAAACGATGATAAGTCCGTGCATGGGATAGATCAACAAGGAACACAGGGTTGCGTATCACCTGCCGGAACTGGTGAAATTCGGTTCGTCTTTTGCTTAGTGAACGCGACAACTTACGTTGATAAATCAGCGTATTGCAGCGGAAATTCGGATGTAGCCGAAGTTTGATTTGTTGCTCAGGAAACTACTGGGGTATCCCAGGCCATTCGCGGCCAATTTGCCTGTTTTCCAGAAAACGAGCGAACCCGGCCGGTGCAAATTGATCTTTAGTGCAATAAATGTCAGTTCGTGATCACCCTTTGCTCGATTTCCAAAGGGCAATGCGAACTGGTCGCGAATGGCGCATCAGCGCCTTCTTTGCTCGCCACGCAATTTCGCAGCGTCGGCCCGTTCAGCAGCAAAAAGAACCGTTTCCATTGCTGTCCCGTAAACTCAATATCGGTGCCCGGATGAAGCATCAGCTTGATTTGAATAGGCCGCAATCGCCCGCTGGGCGGGCTCCTACAATACTAATTAGCAATGTAGGAGCCCGCCCA
>CAYOHF010000131.1:0-8795 GCA_964403695.1 uncultured Woeseiaceae bacterium
CCCGACATTAATCGGCAGGTAATTGAAAACCGTACCTTCGGAGATTCTTTGCAGACCTTCTACCCGCATGTCACGTACCGTAAAGAAGTCCTGAGCGTACCCCGACAGCGGAACCATCAGCATCACGCACAGACAGGCAGCGACGCGCAGCGCCTTACAGGTTATTTGCGAATAGCGATTCATGGATCTCGAAACGCGATGTACATTCAGTTGAATTCGCATGGTGAGTTAGCCAAGAATCCTTGCGATGTCATTGTAAAAAGCAAAGCTCATCAGCATCAGCAAAGCGACGACTCCGACTTGTTGCCCGATCATTTGCGCATGTTGCGATAACGGGCTGCCCTTGAGCCCCTCAATGACGTGGTAAACGACTTGTCCGCCATCAAGTACAGGAATCGGCAGCAGATTGATTACGCCGAGGCTGATACTTATCATCGCCAGCAATTTCAGAAATTCGTTAAACCCTGCTGCGGCAGCACTGCCTGCGTATTGAGCAATATTTATTGGTCCACTGATATTCTTGATCGAAACATCACCAGTGATCATCCGCCCAAGCATGCGCACAGTAAATCCTGTCGACGCCCACGTCTTCTGCACGGACTCACCCATCGCGGTTAAAGGCCCGTATTTTCGAACGTACCAGTAATCCTGTGCGGCTGTTCCTATGCCAACATCAAGAAAGCCTGAGGTCACACCATCCTGTTCTCGCGAGCCAATTGTCAATTCGAGTGTTTTTGGCTCACCGCTTCGCACCAGCTCAATCGATACCTGCTCATCGGGTCGTGCCGAGACGATTCGCTGCAAATCCCGGAAACTTCTGACATTTTCCCCGGCGATCGCTGTAATGCGGTCCTGAACCATCATGCCGCCAGCATGGGCGGCGCCCTCTTCACCAACGATTTCGATGACCGCCGGTGGTTGCCAGGGCTCAAATCCCAGCCCCTCGAACAGCACACCGGGTTCAGTTAGCCGGCTCGCATCGTCACCTACGTCAATCGTTGCGCTGCGAACCCAGCCATCCGTACCTTCAAGTTCCATCTCCACCTGGCCATCACTCAACAGTTCGTCAAGCAAAGTCACCAGAGCTGTTTCCCAGTCGGCGGCTGCGGTGTCGCCGACTTTCAATATTCGGTCGCCATACTCGAAACCGGCCTGTGCCGCATACGAATCCGGCGTAACGATACCCACCGCCGGCTTCATGGTTGGTACACCACTTACAAAGAGTACCCAGTAAGCCAGAAACGCGAACAGGAAATTGAACAGCGGACCAGCGAGTGAAACTATGATGCGACTCGGAATGGGTCTCTCATTAAAGGCCCGCCCTATGTCCGCCGGATCTTCAGGCTCGTCACTGCTCTCTCGCTCACCCAGAAACTTGACGTAACCACCGAGTGGAATTGCTGAAATACAGTATTCCGTCTGATCCTCGCCGGCTATGCGGGTCCATATGGGTTTGCCAAAGCCGATAGAGAAGCGCAGCACCTTCATGCCGCACCAGCGCCCGACGATGTAATGACCAAATTCATGGATCGCGACCAGCACACTGATCGCGACGATAAATGCCAGCAAACTGATGAGTGCATCTAGCATCTTAGAGACAATTCCCCTATAACTTTCAAGTACTTAACTATTGAATGGTCAACCACTCTCAAGCCCGATTGTACGCCCGTACCAGTACTCAGACTAGCCAACAGAGACGCAGTTCCCGTCGAGACTATGCCGGTCACGATGAACCTTGACTGAACAGCGCCTGCCATCATCTCAATCCGATCCAGGTGAGCGCCAGGGCAAACAGCGGTGCTGCAGCTGTAACGCTGTCGATTCGGTCCAGCAGGCCGCCATGACCCGGAAACAACTTGCCGCTGTCTTTGACGCCCGCACTCCGCTTGAACATGCTGACCGTTAAATCCCCCACCACCGAGAGCAGCGCAACAGCGAGACAGAATGGCACCAGCACGGAAATCTCGATCTGCAGATACGTACTGCCAACTGCGGCCAGAAGCAGCACAGCACAAAGCCCTCCGAGAACTCCTTCCCAGGTCTTGCCGGGGCTTATTTTCGGTGCCAGCTTAACTCTGCCAAAACCCCGACCGACAAAATAAGCACCGATATCGGCTACCCAGACAATCATCAGGGCAAACAGCAATAAGTCAGGTGAGTGCAAGTACAAGACATCGAGCGCGAGCCATGCCGGCACCATAACCAGCGCACCACAAACCCAGGAAACAGCTTTTGCGACAGGCGTCGGATATAAGAACATCCAAAAGAGCGCAATAAACCACCAGACCAATGATGCCTTTAGAACCCCGTCTGTTAGTGCAGCATCTGGCAGATTGATCGCCAGTGCGCCAATAAGCGCAGTGATAAATACGACATAACTTAATCGCAATGCCACCTTCTCACTGGCGAAAATAAAACCAGCCCATTCCCATGCGGCGGCCAGTATCAAAATCCCGATAAAAACCCTGGCAGCAATCGAGGGCAATACGAACAACACGATGCCCAGAACAACCAGCGCCACAAGCGCAGACAGAATTCGCTTCTTAAGCATGTCAGGCCGCTCCCACTTGTTCACCGGTATGTCCGTAGCGACGTTGTCGAGAACTGTAGTAGGACAAAGCGTCATCAAAATGTCGCTCGGAAAAATCTGGCCAGAGGCAATCACAAAACCACAATTCTGCGTAAGCGAGATTCCATAACAGAAAATTACTGACGCGCTGTTCGCCGCCTGTCCTGATCAGCAAATCAGGATCCGGCTTGCCTGCAAGCGCGAGTTCGCCTGCCAGGCACTCGTCGTCGATATCGGCCGTCGCCAACTCATCAGCGGCGACCCTTGCCGCAATATTTTTTGTGGCCGTCACAATATCCCAACGTCCTCCGTACGCGACTGCGATGATCAGATTCAAACCAGAATTATTGCAGGTTTTTTCTTCCGCAGAAGTGATTTTTCGCACCAATCCCGATTGCAACTCGTCACGTGCCCCAATAAAAGAAAGCCGTACATTATTACGATGCAGGTCATCGACTTCTCGTTGCAGCGCTTCAAGAAAAAGATTCATCAAGCGACTTACTTCTTCTTTTGGCCGGCGCCAGTTCTCGCTGCTGAATGCGAACAAAGTCAGATAGGAAACACCTCGTTTCGCAGCGACTTCGACGATATTGCGCACTGCTTTCACGCCAGAACGGTGTCCCGCGTGTCGCGGCAATGTCCTTGCTTTCGCCCAACGACCATTGCCATCCATTATTACCGCGATGTGAACAGGCACTGTCGGCGACGCCGCATCTGCAGATTCTTTATTTGAGGCATCCACTGTCTGCATAAGCTGAATCAGAATTCCATCAATTCGCTTTCTTTCGCCGCGAGCACTTCATCGATCAGCGCAATATGCTTGTCGGTAATTACCTGGACTTCATCATGGGCCCGACGTTCGTCATCTTCGCCAACCATCTTTTCTTTCAGAAGGTCCTTAATATCCGATAATGCGTCGCGCCGTATGTTTCTGATGGCGACACGCCCACCTTCTGCCTCGTGACGAACGAGTTTGATCATGTCCTTGCGTCGCTCCTCGGTGAGCGGTGGCAATGGCACACGAATGATGGTTCCTGCGGTAACAGGGTTAAGGCCAAGATCGGAATTCATAATCGCCTTCTCGATTGTTTTTACCATTGGCTTTTCCCATGGGGATACAGCCAGTGTGCGCGAGTCTTCCACGTTTACATTAGCGACCTGATTCAATGGTACCTGGCTACCATAGTATTCGACGGTAATTTGATCGAGCAGACTGGTATGCGCGCGGCCCGTACGAATTTTCGTCAACGATTGCGACAACGACGACACGCTCTTGTCCATGCGATCGCTGGCGTCCTTTTTAATTTCGTTTATCACGCTACAAGTCCTCTCGTCCTATGCCCTCGGCCGTCGGTTCAGGCAGTCACCAAAGTACCAACATCCTGATCCGTCATTGCGCGCACCAGAGTATCTTTTTCTGTCATGCTAAATACCCGCAATGGCAAATCATTATCTCGACACATAACAATAGCGGTTGCATCCATGACGTTCAGTTTATCAATCAGCACCTTGTCAAAGGACACTGTATCGAACAACGAAGCTTCTGCGTTTACCTGAGGATCAGAATCATAGACGCCGCTTACCTTGGTCGCTTTCAGTAAGACGTCCGCACCAATCTCGATCGCTCGCAAACTCGCAGCACTATCGGTTGTGAAAAACGGGTTGCCCGTGCCTGCAGCCAGGATGACCACACGCCCTTTCTCCAGGTGACGTACGGCGCGCCGCCTGATGTAGTCTTCGCAGACTTCATGGATCTGGATTGCGGACATTACCCGGGCAAATACATTCAGAGATTCCAGCGCGTCCTGTAGAGCAAGCGCATTCATTACAGTAGCCAGCATGCCCATGTAGTCACCGGTGACCCGGTCCATACCCGCCCTGGCAAGCCCTGCGCCACGAAAGATATTGCCACCACCGATGACGATGGCGACTTCAATACCCAACTTTTGTACGGCAGATATTTCAGTAGCGATCCGTTGAATAACGTCAGGTTCAATGCCGTAGTCCAGTTCACCCATCAACGCCTCGCCACTGAGTTTCAGTAACACACGACGGTAAAGAACCGGAGCTTCGCTCATTTTTCTTCCCTTTCCTTATAAACCGTTACTTTGGTTTTGCCTTGCACCGTTTTCGCTGACCGGCGCTTCTGGTTTGCTAGCTCTCACTAATTTGCTTGAGCACTTCCTCAGCAAAGTTTTCTTCTTTCTTTTCGATACCCTCGCCGACTTCATAACGAACAAAGCTGGTTACGCTCGCATCGACACTCTTTAGCAGTTTGCCAACAGTCATATCCGGATCTTTAACGAACGGTTGACCCAGCAAGGTAACTTCTTTAAGGAATTTGGCGATGCGCCCGGTTACCATTTTTTCGACAATTTCCGGCGGCTTGCCGGATTCGGCAGCCTGCTCAGAAAAAATTCTCCGTTCGCGCTCCAGCGTCTCAGTGGAAACACCATCTTCGTCGACACAGGCCGGGTTGCTTGCCGCGATGTGCATGGCAATATCACGCGCAACGTCTGCATTGCCACCTTGTAACGAAACAATGGCGGCTATTCTGGAACCATGCGTGTAACTACCAAGATTATCTACAGCCTGCAATCGCGCAAATCGTCTGAGTGAGATGTTCTCACCAACTTTGGCTACCAGCTCGGTACGTGCCGCTTCGACCTGGCGTCCGTCTTCGAGGGACTCTTCCTTCAAACCCTCAACATCGGTGGCATTGCCAGCCAGTGCAGCAGCAGCAATTGCATTTGCAAATGCGACGAAATTGTCATCTTTGGCAACAAAGTCAGTTTCCGAATTGATCTCGGCTATGACAGCATTGTTTCCCTCAACAGCGACGACCACACCGCCATCTGCGGCAATGCGACCCGACTTCTTGTCGGCTTTAGCCTGACCGGACTTGCGCAGTAGCTCAACTGCCTCTTCCATACCGCCATCGGTCTCAACCAGTGCTTTTTTACACTCCATCATGCCGGCGCCAGTGCGCTCGCGGAGTTCTTTAACCATTGATGCACTTATTGACATCACTCATATCCTCTTCGGGAAGTCTCTCCCGAGCAAAACGTTGTAGATAATTGCGCTAACCGATCAGACTCAAGCTTCTTTCTTGGTAGCGGCCTTTTTTTCTGTTTTCTTGGCAGCAGATTTTTTCGTTGCAGTCTTTTTCGTTGCAGCCTTTTTCGCAGCCGCTTTCTTGGCTACCTTCTTGGCTGCCGGTTTTTCGTCGGCTATTACGTCATCTTTTTCGTCTGCGGTTTTTTCATCCGCAACCTGTTCTACCGGCGCTGACTCATCTGCGTCTGCCGGAACGGCATCCGCAGCCTTTTGTTCAGGCTTCGCCGCAGCGGCGTCAGTTGCCTCTGAAGCTTCTGTAACTGATTCCGCGGCAGTTTCTTCAACTGCTGCTACAGCCTTCTCTTCAGGTTGTGCGTCATCGGCTTTTGCGTCTCCGACAGCTTCCGCTGCTTGCTTGGTTACGTCAGCCTTGCTTTTGACCGCCGCTTTCTTTGCCGGTCTGCGCGCGGTTTTTTGCTTGCCGCTGGAGCGTTTGGGCTTGCCTTCTTTATCCAGCTCAACGAATTCGTCATCGCCAAGCGTTACTTCCGGCAGCGACGCCTTGCCATCGAGCGCTGCATCCGCGATCAGTGTCGCGTAGAGGCCGATTGCTTTCATCGCATCGTCATTGCCAGGAATCACATACTCAATGCCCTCGGGCGAACAATTTGTATCAACAATGGCAACAACAGGAATACCAAGCTTGCGTGCTTCACGAACTGCAATATTTTCGTGATCAACATCGACCACAAACAGGATGTCCGGCAGGGCATTCATATCCTTGATGCCACCCAGGCTGCGTTCCAGTTTTTCCTGTTCGCGGGTCAGGCCAAGAATCTCTTTCTTGTTAAGGCTTTCAAAGCCACCGTCTTCTGCCATCTTCTCAAGTGTTTTTAGCCGTTTGACTGACTGGCGGACCGTTTTGTAATTGGTCAGCATGCCGCCCAGCCAACGATAGCTGACGAAAGGCATACCGCAACGACTCGCTTCGGTGCGAACGGATTCGCGGGCGGCACGCTTGGTGCCTACAAAAAGAACTTTGCCGCCGTCCGCAACGATAGTTTTTATGAACGCATAAGCGTCACGAGCCATCGGCAGGCTCTTTTCAAGATTGATTATGTGGATTTTATTACGTTCGCCGAAGATGTAGGGTGCCATCTTCGGGTTCCAGTAACGGGTCTGATGACCAAAGTGCACGCCAGCCTCAAGCATCTGGCGCATGGTTACGTCTGCCATATCGATTCTCCGGGTTAGGCCTCCGTACACCCCATCTCGCAACCCCTTTTTGGTGGGGCACCCAGCGTGACGTGTCGGTGTACGTGTGGATTAATTGCCTCAAGGGCGCGCGCTTTATACCATACTGATTCGTGGCCAACAACGGGAAAGGTGGGGTAGGTCCCACAATTTCTCAGGCCGTCATATGGGCCACCGCCGCAACTGAGTCAGAATTGCGGTTTCCGCCTTCATTTCCAGCAGTAAATCTATGAATGTGACTATAAAAACACCTGAAGAGCAGGACAAAATGCGCATCGCGGGCCGGTTGGCAGCAGATGTCCTGGATATGATTGGTGAACATGTCAAAGCGGGTATCACGACAGATGAGCTTGATGCCATTTGCCATAAGTTCATTACCGAAACGCAGGCTGCGATTCCGGCGCCGTTGAATTATCGCGGCTTTCCGAAGTCTATCTGTACCTCTCTTAACCACGTGGTTTGCCACGGCATTCCCGGCGAGCGGACGCTCAAATCCGGTGACGCCCTGAATATCGACATAACGGTCATCAAGGACGGCTTTCACGGTGATACGTCGCGCATGTTCTTCGTCGGCAAGCCGAATATCCAGGCTGAAAGACTGGCCAGCATTGCCTACGAAAGCATGTGGCTCGGCATCGAACAACTGGCGCCGGGCAAGCGCCTTGGTGACATCGGCGAAGCCATCCAGAAGAATGTTGAGAAAAACCGTTTTTCAGTGGTGCGCGAGTACTGCGGGCACGGCATTGGCAGGGGCTTTCATGAAGACCCGCAGGTGCTGCACTACGGCAAAGCGGGCACCGGCATGGAACTTCGCGCCGGTATGACGCTGACCGTCGAACCGATGGTCAATGCCGGCAAACGGAACGTGCGACTACTGCCTGATGGCTGGACCGTAGTCACCAAAGATCACAAACTGTCCGCACAATGGGAACACACTATCCTGATTACGCCGGAGGGCTTTGAGGTTCTCACGCTGGGCGCCGAACAACGCTAGTAAATACAATGGCTTATACCTCTTCTGTTGATTCAGCCAGAACGCATGACGAGACATTCCTCGGTATGCAAGAGGCATTATCTGGTAACCAGCAAGGGCACGTCAGTGACTGCCGCGAGGCGTTGGCAGCGGCAACATTGAGCCTGACCGAGCGCTTTGAACGCGGCGAGTCAGTTGATGACCTTGTCCGCCTGCGTTCCGCAATTATAGATCTGCTCCTGACCCATCTGTGGCACCAGAATGCGGCCGATCTCGCAGACAAGGCCGCGCTGGTGGCCGTCGGCGGCTACGGTCGCGGCGAACTGCATCCCTACTCCGATGTCGACATCATGATCCTCGTCGCGGATGAAATGCCGCGCGATGATGAGACGATGCTGTCCGACTTCGTTGCGGCATTGTGGGACGTCGGACTTGAGATCGGTCATAGCGTCAGAAACGTTGCCCAATGCAGGACCCAGTCCGAAGAAGACATCACCGTGGTAACGACACTGATCGAAGCACGACTGGTTTTCGGTCCCGCCGCGCTTTTTACTGCAATGCAGGCAGCGATCTCGGCTGATGAGATCTGGCCATCCGATCAGTTTTTTGCCGCCAAGCGAAATGAGCAACGCGCCCGCCACCACCGTTATGACGACACTGCGTACAAGCTCGAACCGAACGTGAAAGGCAGTCCTGGCGGGTTGCGGGACATACAAATGATCGGCTGGGTCGCCAAACGGCATTTCGCCGTTAAGACGCTGGACGAGCTTGTCGCACACAAATTTCTCACGCCCGGTCAATTGCAGGTACTTAATGATGGCCAGGAATTTCTCTGGCGGGTGCGTTTTGGCCTGCATGTCCTGACGGGGCGGCGCGAGGACCGCCTGCTGTTTGACCATCAGTCACGGCTCGCCGAAATGCTCGGCTATGAAGACGCCTCTT
>CAYOHF010000132.1:0-8598 GCA_964403695.1 uncultured Woeseiaceae bacterium
GAACACCGCCTGGCGCGAAAGGCATACGTGGGTTAATCAGTACAAGCAATCTCACTGCAAGTCAGGACTGGGATCCGGAGACAGATAACCCGGTAGTTGGCGATGCAATCAAACGCACAATTACATTGCGTGCCGAAGACGTATCCGCAATGGCATTCGCACCCACGTTGCACAATGAGATGGAAAATCTCGGCATCTATCCTGGCGAGCCGACAGTAGAGGATACATTCGCCCGCGGCGACCTTACCGGTACGCGGGTTGAAACCGTTACTTATGTCGTTGAGCGAGCCGGGGATTTCGAGCTTCCCAGTGTTGAACTGAGCTGGTGGAATATTGATACGGAAGAGTTGCAACATATTGTGCTACCTGGATTAACGCTGCAGGTAACTGGTGGATCGGCCGTGGCATCGCTGCCGAACGAACGCTTCTCGTGGTCAGTGCTGATTCCGCTACTCGTCGTGGTTGTTGCCTTGCTGGTATTGGGTGGTCGTCTTCTGGCAGGCCGGGCTGCCTGGCGCCTGGCCCGGAATGAAACGGAAGCCGCTTATTTTCGGCGCATTCGGCGGTCGGCACGAACAGGCGATAAGAATGCGGTGTTAAGCGACACTATGCGTTGGCTTGATCGCATCAATGATGACTCACAAGCGGCGCGACTCGATCTGTTTCTGCAAAAGTATGGGGATTCCGCTGCCGGGGTGGCAGTTTTGGATGAAAGAGAATCTGGCACCATGGCGTTCCTCAGTAGCCTGGCAGGGGCCAGGAAACGCTGGCAGCAAGCGCAGCGCGGCGGAGAAGCTGGCTATTTATTGCCTGAGCTGAACGGCTGAACCAGACCGGCTGTAATCTGTTCTGATGCCAGCAAGCAAGACTATCGGTCATGCGGCACCTTAAGGCACAATAGTGAGCTGCAGAATCCTGCTGCAATGTTATGTAAATTCATTACGAGTATAGGCAATATTGATGAGCAACCAACGAATCGATCCGGCTTACCTGCGCGAGCAAATAATCGGCGTGGACTCCACCTTTGAAACACCATTTGGCGAGCGACTAATGGTGTATTGCGATTACACCGCATCGGGTCGCTGCCTTCGTTTCGTCGAGTCCTACCTGCAGAGTTTGCAAAGAATCTACGCCAATACGCATACAGAAGATGATATTACGGGTCGCAGCATGAGCCAGCTGCTGCATGAAGCAGAAGAAGCGATTAAGAAATCAGTAAACGCCGGATCGAGCGGTCGTATCATCGCCTGTGGGACGGGAGCGACCGGCGCCATTGACAAGCTGCAACAAATTATCGGCGTATCGCTGTCGCCGGCGACGCGGCAGAATATCTACGGTCTTCTGAACGACACTGACTCCGGATTAGCGAGCGAGGTCTTCGAGAAGTTGGCCAGCGAAAATCAACCGGTCGTATTTGTTGGTCCTTATGAACATCATTCGAACGAAATTTCATGGCGGCAGTCGCTCGCGACTACCGTTGAAGTTCGCCTGGATGCCAGTGGGCATATTGATCTGGCGCACCTCGAAGAATTACTGCTGCTTCCTGAATACAAGAATCGATTGCGCATTGGTTCATTCTCCGCCGCATCGAATGTAACCGGAATACTTACCGATGTACGCAAAGTGGCCACTCTTTTGCATGCGCACAATGTGATCGCTTGTTTCGATTACGCAGCTTGTGCACCGTATGTCGAGATTGACATGAACCCCGAGCCGGAGAATGAAGGCGATGACCCGACGATCGATGCGATTTTTGTGTCACCGCACAAATTCCTGGGCGGGCCTGGTTCAAGCGGCGTTCTCGTATTCAATGAACGCATATACCACCGCGAACTTCCGCCGAGCGTCAGCGCTGGTGGCACAGTTGATTATGTTGGTCTCGAAAGTGAGGATTTCATCAGCAGAATTGAAGAGCGGGAAAAAGCTGGAACACCCGGTGTCTTGCAGACGCTGAAAGCGGGGCTGGTTTTCGAGATCAAGGATCGTGTCGGCGTCGATGTTATCAACAAGCGGGAACATGTTCTGACACAGCGAATTCTGAAAAGCTGGGGAGACGATGAGGGCATCGAAATTCTTGGTAACCCGGATCCGAGTCAACGCGTCGGCATTATCTCATTCAATATAAAAGGTCAGGATGGCCAGTATTTACACCATAAGTTTGTAACCGCGCTTCTCAACGATTTGTTCGGCATTCAGTCACGGGCTGGTTGTTCCTGCGCAGGCCCGTATGGTCACCGTCTGTTGAATATCGACCAGGCAACTTCCGATCGCTATCGGCATGTGGTGCAGGATGGGCATTGCGGTATGAAACCTGGCTGGTGTCGGGTTGGGTTACATTGGGTCATGGACGATGCGGAAGCAAACTACGTCATCGATGCTGTTCATTTTATTGCAGAACATGGTCGTCGCTTCCTGCCGATGTATGACTTCGACTTATGTAGTGGTACCTGGTCGCATAAGCACGCTACTGATGAATTGCGCAACTTCTCGCTCGATGATGCATTGCTGACCACGCCAGGTGAGCCAACCATACTGACATTGCCGCTGCGCAAGCAGCTCTATGATCACTACATGACGGAAGCAAAGCGCTGGGTAGAGCGATCGAAAGAAAAGCCGGCAGCAGCGCTCGAATCGCTTGATGGCGAGCTCGGCGAGCTGCAATTTTTCGCACTACCGACGAGTTCGACATCTAAACACTAGCCGGCTACTGGAGCGGAAATACTCGCCTCCCGGCAAGGTAGGTCGCAGTAACCTGCCTGTTCTCCAGCGCCCGATCGACCTCGGCGGGAAGCTTCTCGTCGAGAATGACAAAGTCCGCCCACTTGCCAACTGTGATGCTGCCAATTTCATCAGCCCAGGCAGTTCTGTCGGCGCCGGACTGAGTATAGCCGTATAGCGCTTCCTCGAAAGTCAGCGAGTTCCCCTCATCCCACGGTCTGACAACACCGTCTATACGCGTCTCACGATGAATCGTGTCTGCGATTTGGATCAACGGATTGAGCGGCGAAGTAGGCCAGTCCGAGCCAAGGACCAGCGGTACGTCAGTATCGAGTATTGATCGCCAGACATAAGCATTCGCCAGTCTTTCCCTGCCAACACGATCAATTACGTAGTTGCCAACACAGCACGTCGCATGGTGCGGCTGCATTGAGGCGATCACCCCAAGAGATGCGAATCGCTGGACGTCATCCGGCGTTACCATCTCAATGTGTTCAATTCGATCTGCGGGCATGCCCGGTCGAGGTGGCGATTGAGCAAACCCGTCGAGGACCCATGACACGGCATTATCACCGATCGCATGTACGGCAACCGGGAAATTGTGTTCATGCGCGGCTACGATCATCGCGTTCAACTGCTCTTTGCTGACGAACGGCTCTGCAACGGCATCCGGGTTGTCGGAGTAGGGCGCCTTCATCAGCGCCGTATAAGTCGATAGCACGCCGTCAACAATGAGTTTTGTATAGCCAATGTCGAACAATGGCCCCATCGAAGCAGTTTGCGAACTCGCCGCGACATGTTGACGAACTCGTTCGCGCTCACTCGCCATTTCGGCGAATACTTCGCTCGGCGTTCGGTCGAGAACCAGCGGCGGGCGTGCACCCTGCCAAACGCGTAGTGTCAGGTCGCCATCATCGAAAACCGCGAGAAACTCGTCGAAATGATTGCTCATGTCGTGAACGCTGGTAATGCCATGGCTGTTAGCCAACGCGACGGCTGCTTTGATGCCTGCGACCGGGTCGGTTGCCTCGGCCATGCCTGGCGCATCATCGAACAGTGAACCGGCAGCCTCCAGGAATATGCCGGTCATCTCGCCCGTCTCCGAATCGAGAACAATCTCGCCACTCGGCGGCACCGGGCTGTCTGCGCTTATACCGGCCAGTTTGATAGCGCGACTGTTGGCCCAGGCAGAATGGCCATCAATATCTCTCAATAACACCGGATGATCTGGCGCTACAGCATCAAGCATCTCTTTGGTTGGCAGCACACCGTCGGAAAGGTTGTGGTCCCAGGCACCGCCGAGAATCCAGGTGTCATCCGGCAGGCTCTGTGCTTTGTCGCGGATGATTCTGAGCCATGCGGATTTGTCCTCAATTTCGGAAAGATCGACACCGACGGCCAGACCAGCACCCGAGACCAGGTGAGTGTGCCCGTCAATAAGCCCGGGTATGATCGAAACGCCTCCAACGTCGATAACTTCCGTGTCGGCAGCTGCAAGCGGCTGAATATCAGCAGTGGTTCCGACAGCGACAAACTTACCGTTGGAAATTGCGAACGCATCTGCTCTTGCATGGGTCGAATCGACCGTATAGACATCGGCATTGATCACAACCAGGTCGGGTGCAGATGAATTATCGACGGATTCTTGTTGCGGTGAACATGCGCTAATCGATATCAGTAAAAAAAATCCACAACTTTTGCTGTAAGCAAACGCATTCTCGATCCAGTGGCGGGGTCCTGTTTTTGGCTGTGCAGTCATCATCAAAGCACCGTTTTTTCTGTGGAAGAAGATCGGGCAATTATAGGTGATAATGCAGACCAGAAAGGATGTCGCATCAGTTACGTAAGCCATAACAATACCGGCCGGATAAGGTCATATTTCTGGCATTGTTCCGGCTTTTTTTCTATCTTAATCAGTTGCAGGCGACTGCTGTTGAATCAACAATAATCAGGTTCCCCCTACTAATGATCAAACTCAATCGCACCAGGTCGGCGGTATTACAGAGGATCACGTTACTTCTCCTCCTAAGTACACCAGTCTGGGCACAGCAGTCAGAGACTGACATTCTGAACGAAATTGTCGTAGTAGCAACACGAATGGAGTCATCGGTTCGCGACGTTGCCCGTTCGATATCGATTGTCGACAAAGAGCGGATTCAAAACGGTACGCAGCAATTGGGCATTGATGAGGCGCTGGCGGGCGTACCGGGTCTGTATATGCAGAATCGTTATAACTTCGCCCAGGATTTGCGTATCTCGCTGCGTGGCTTCGGCGCGCGTTCAAGTTTTGGGATCCGCGGTATTCGTATCATTGTTGATGGCATTCCGGAAACGTTGCCAGACGGGCAGGGAGGAATCGACAGCATTGATATCGGTTCGGCACAAAGTATAGAAGTCCTGCGCGGTCCGGCATCATCCCTGTACGGCAATGCATCCGGTGGCGTGATCGCTATCACCAGCGAGCTGGGTAATTCGCCGCCATTCATTGAGGGTCGGGTTGCTGCTGGTGATTTCGATTATAAGCAATTGCAGCTAAAGGCTGGTGGTGAAATCGGCTCGGCAGATTACCTGTTCAACGTTTCAAGAACCGAGATTGATGGATATCGCGATCATTCAAAATTTGAGGGCAGCATCATCAATACCAAGCTTGCGATTCCGCTGGGTGAAAATGACAAGCTGACATTTGTGTTGAATCACTCTGATCAGCCCGAGGCTCAGGATCCTGGCGGCATCAATGCGGCTCAGGCGGCCACCGATCCTTCTTCAGCGAGAGACCGGAACATTCTATTTGATGCTGGCGAGTCCCTGTCCCAGCAGCGTTTCGGCCTTGTCTATGAACGCGACCGTCCGACCGGCAAACTGACATTGCGCAATCATTACGTATGGCGGGATTTCGCAAATAAGTTGCCATTTACTGATGGCGGCTCGGTCGATCTTGATCGATTCTTCTACGGCTTTGGCGTGCAATACGGTCTTGGCGATTTCATGCCGGACAATTTCAGTCTTACTGTTGGTATGGACCTCGATCGTCAGGATGATGACCGCAAGCGGTATGACAACAATGATGGAGATCTCGGCGCCCTGGTTTTTGATCAAAATGAACGCGTCGACAGCTCAGGAGTTTTTGTTAACGGACGCTACGAGATTAATGACGCGTGGGCGCTATTGGCGGGGCTGCGTTACGACGAGCTCTCTTACGATATTAGCGACCGGTTTCTTGCCGATGGAGATGATTCCGGAAAACTGGATTTCGATGAAGTCAGCCCGTCATTCGCGGTGAACTATCGCATGGATGCCGGTGTGTTATTTGCCTCTTACAGCAGCTCTTTTGAAACTCCAACCACGACCGAACTTGCCAATCCGGACGGCAGTGGAGGATTCAATGCGTCGCTGTCGGCGCAGACCGCTGATAATTTTGAGTTGGGGTTTAAAAGATCGAGCGGAAACCTGTACTACGAGGTCGCGGTTTTTACGATTGACCTGAAGGACGAACTTGTACCTTTTGAGCTGGCAGCGTTTCCGGGCCGTACCTTCTTCGTAAATGCCGGCAGCTCGACACGCGATGGGATAGAGACGGCGCTTAACTGGAGAAACGACAGCGGCTTTCAGGTTGACGCATCATTCACGTGGTCGGATTTCAAGTTCGACGAATTTGTCGATGACAATGGCAATGACTTTGGCGGCAATCAATTGCCAGGGTTGCCGCGACAGTTCGGTTATCTTGGACTTTCCTACAATTCGAAAAACGGATTCTCCGGCACTGTCGAGACGATCTACTCGGGCGATTTATATGCGAACAATGCGAATTCTGCGGAGGTTTCCAGCTACACAACGGCCAACCTGCGGTTCGGATATGACTTTCAGAACGGCAACTGGATGATCCGGCCATACCTTGGGATCAACAATCTGTTCGACGAGGCATACAATAGCAATATCAGAATTAATGCATTTGGCGGGCGATACTTTGAGCCGGCGCCAACGAGAAATTTCTATGCCGGTGTGGTGGTCAACTTTCAGAAATCGCCAGGCCGCTAAAATAATAATACGCATTTGACGGCCAGCGAGTTGCCGGATATGCGGGGGAGCAAGACTATGCGTTGTGGATTTTTGATTCTTTGTTCAATGCTCGTTTTCGGCTGTGGTGAGGCACCAGACCCGTTAGATTCACACCCTGTTGCGGACCTGGTCCTGACGAACGGCAACGTACTAACCGTTGATGGCGAAATTGGGTCTGTAGAAGCAGTTGCGATTGTGGCCGATCGAATTGCGGCGGTAGGCAGCGCGGCAGATATTGCCGCTTATATCGGTGACTCCACTGAAGTCGTTGATTTGAAAGGACAAACAGCGATTCCCGGGCTTATCGAAGGACATGGCCACTACACCAGCTTTGGCGGATCCCTGATGATTCTGGATTTTCGTTATGCGAAGAGTTTTGCAGAAATCGTCTCCCAGGTTGCGGGTGCCGTCAATGAGGCAGAGCCCGGTGACTGGATCATCGGACGCGGTTGGCATCAGGATAAGTGGGCGCTAAAGGAAGCGGTGCTGGTCGAAGGGTTACCGTTGCATGATTCGCTGAGCGCCGCCACACCGGACAATCCGGTGATGCTAATTCATACCAGTGGCCATGGCGTTTTCGTCAATCAAAAGGCGATGACGCTGGTCGAAATGGGCAACGACACAATGCCGCCCGAAGGTGGGGAAATCGTTCGTGATGAGAATGGCCGGGCGACCGGCATGATGCGCGAGTCTGCACAGGACATATTTCGCCAGGCATTTTCAGGTCATCAGGGCAGGCGTCCTGCCGGTGTCGCCGAAGATGAAATGCGTCGTATGGTAAAGCTTGCCGGAGAGGAGACATTGCGGCACGGCATCACCTCGTTTCAGGATCTTGGTACTTCGTTCGCGGAAGTCGACTTGCTAAAGAAAATGGCTGACGAAGGTAATCTTCCGGTACGACTGTACATGGCGTTCGAAGAAGAGGCAGCAGATATGCAGGACCGCCTCGCTGACTACCGCATGATCGGCTACGGAAATAATTTTCTCACCGTCCGCGCCATTGGCGAAAAAGTACTCGATGGTGCACTCGGTACCCACGGCGGCTGGTTACTCGAACCTTATACAGATTTACCGCGCAGCTCCGGATTGAATGTAGTTTCAATCGAAGAGATCGAAGAATCTGCCCGACTGGCGATGCAGCATGACTATCAGCTTGCAATCCAGGGCATTGGAGATCGTGCATATCGCGAATTGTTGAATATCTACGAGAAGGAATTCGCCGCCAATCCGGACAAGACAGACTTGCGCTGGCGCATTGAGCATGCACAGGTTATTCACCCGGATGACGTACAACGCACAATTGATCTCGGCGTGATTCCGGCCGTGCAGGGAATTTTCGCCTGTTCCGATGGGCCATGGGTGGTAGACCGCCTGGGGCCCGAGCGAACCCTGGAGCGCGGTTACATTTTCAATACGCTGGCTGAAGCAGGCGCCACGCCGACCAACGGCACGGATCCACCGGTAGACGAGATTGATCCTATCGCCAGTTTTTATTGTTCGGTTACAAGAATTCTGCCCGATGGAACGAAGTTTCAGGAGCAGGAAGTCTATTCCAGGGAAAGGGCGCTTTTTTCATACACGATGGGCAATGCGATTGCTGCATTTGAGGAAGACATCAAGGGCTCGCTGACGCCGGGTAAGCTAGCGGACATTACCGTTCTCTCGCAGGACTTGCTAACGGTGCCTGATGAAGAAATCATGCAGACGGAAATTGTGATGACGATCGTCGGTGGAAAAGTGCGTTATCGCGATGGCGAGATAGTGAATTGAGCCAATAACCGGGGTCGAACCGAGGTTTTTCAAAAAAAACCTCGGTTCGACCCC
>CAYOHF010000133.1:0-8555 GCA_964403695.1 uncultured Woeseiaceae bacterium
AAGTTATGTTTTGTGTGCAACAGAGATTTGGTCGCGTAAGGGAATCAGCAGAACTGTCACGACGATGTTTACGACCGTTGCTGATGGCAGTCCTTATGATGACAATAATGTCAAACCCAGGCGTCGCGGCGGACGGTGACACTCCGCTGATCGTAAGTCCCATTTCGTCGGCGCCCAGTGGTGAGGTTCATAACGGAAAATTGGTCTGGGTTGATCTCATTACAATGGAGCCGAAGAAAGCCGCAAATTTCTATGCAACTGTCTTTGGCTGGCACCCGGTATATTTTGCCGATGAAAATTACATCGAATTGAGTCATGACGGCCGCGTAATGAGTTCAATCGTTTTCTACGACGATGAGCAGGCAGTAGCGGGTGATGCGCGTTGGCTGGTATCTATTTCTGTGCAGGACGTTGACGCAGCGACCAGGATCGCGGCGGAGAATGGTGGCGAGATCTTTGAGTCTGCGATTGACTTGCCTGATAGAGGTCGCTACTCCGTAATTGGGGATGCGCAGGGAGCCGTATTGATGTTATTGCGTGCAACCGGCGGCGACCCGGCCGATAGCACCCCAATACTGAATGAATGGGGTTGGGCAGAATTGTGGACTGATAACGCGGAAGAGGCAGTGAGCTTTTACCAGGCGATTGCCGGATACGAGGCTTTGCGCTTTCCCGATTCGAAAGGTGGCGAGCGCATCGTGCTGGGTACAGATGGCAAAGCGCGCGCTACGATCGTTTCGCTACCTTGGGATGATGTAGATCCGAATTGGGTTCCCTACATCCCGGTGGTCAATGTTTCTGCCTCGTTGCAACGTATTGTCGATGCAGGAGGTGGCGTGCTGATGCAGTCCGGTGGTTCCGGTAGTGCAGCCGCAGTAGCGATAGTCATGGATCCGACCGGCGGTGTTTTCGCGATTCAGCAGACGGAGTACGATCAATGAAAAGCACTAAATTCGGAGTAGCGATATTCGTGGCTGCGACATTGATCATAGCCGGCTGTTCGGGCGGTGGCGGTACTCGGGTCAGCTATGGTGTAGGTGTGGGATACGGTGGATATTACGGTGGCGGACCATGGCGCGGCTATGGCGGATACCCGGTTTACGGCGGCGGTGGCGGCGGATATCCGGATATACCCGATATTCCTGACGGGCCCGGCGCCTCGCAGATGCCGAGCATGGGTATGCCTGATGCCGGTATGATGGACATGGGCGGTTTTGATTTTTGAGCAGAGGTAATTAGCAGTGAAGAATATTTTTTTGGCAATCTCGGTTTTAATAATGACTGGCTGCAGCAGTGCCCCGCCAACAATACAGGAGGGCCCGAATGCAGAAGTGTCTTATGACGGTTTACATACTGTCGAAAATTCGATATTCAAGCTGGCATGGGCTGACCCGGAAGTCGACTTTTCAAAGTATGACAAGATTATGGCAGGTGGTGCATTTCTTGAGTTCCGCGCGGTAAAGGAGAAATCCAGATCAAGGGCCACCTCTTCAGATTCAGAGTTCTATATTGATGACGCCAAGAGAGAGCGGCTGAAGGAAGAACTTACGACCATCTTCAGGGAAGAGTTAGCCAAGAGCACTCGTTTCACTATGGTAGAGACACCTGGAGAGGACGTCCTGATCATTCGGGGCGGCCTGCACGACATCGTTTCTTTCGTACCACCGGAATCCATCGGTCGCAGCGATATTTATCTCTCTGCGGTAGGGCAAATAACACTGATTCTTGAGGCCGTCGACTCCAGGAGTAACGAAGTCATTTTTCGAGCTGTCGAGCGCCGCGCTGCGGAACGAGCGGGGCAGGGCTTTCGATCCAATTCTGTGACCAACTGGGCCGAAGTTCGACGCCTGATTCAGCGCTGGGCGACAACCCTGCGCGAGGGACTGGACGCGATCCCCGCGGGGTAGCAAGGCATCGGCGCTGTCCGGGTATACGGGTTTTCCTCACCAAAGTGACTTGCCGGTAATCAGAAAGGCAAGCGCATCAGCAATTAGCGCCGCGCCAATGAGAAACAACATGATGGGCATTAATTTGTCCACCAGGCTGATTAAGGCGTTGTTAATTCGCTCGAGGATTGGCTTGCTGCGCTCACCCAATATTGCAACAGCTAGCGGCACCAGCAAGAACGGTAGTGCATAGGTGACGTTGTAAATTGCCACTACAAGCACCGAAATCTCGACCGACAAGTTGGCTTTGAGAATCTGATCGATAGCTGCAAAGTAGGGTATCGCAAACGGTACGCCGAGAAAGTTGACTACGGCTCCGTAACCGAAGCAGAACGCGGGTGTCAGTTCACGCTCCGGAGACCTCTCTTCGCTGGCTTTTCCATCACGCGACGCTAGTGCTGCCCAAACGCATAGCAAGCCGATCAATAGTCCGATGACAAAGTCGACGGGTAGCGGATTGTTAAGGCGATCGGTTATCTGATCGAGGCCAAGCGCGATAACAATACCTGAAAAAAGATAGGAAAAAGTATGACCCGCAAGCAATGACATGCTATTTGCATACGGCTTTTGCGTACCGACTGCCAATACGAGTAACGCAAAGAGCACGGGGTTAAGAACATCAACGACGAGCAGCGGGATCAGGTTTGGCAGTAACTCGATCATTGTTTGATACTCATGAATCCGGAATTAGAAAATAGATTTTTTGTTTAACGATCAAAAACCGAGTGAAAGACAAAACTAATGCCCTTCAGGTCACCGGATGAAGAAAATCGGTAGGCCAGGCCCAATCGATCAAATTTAAACCACCAAATCTTGATCGGCTTTTGTTCTTTACGCAATGACAGCCCAAATTCCCATTGATCAGTAATCGGCTCGATCGAGCCGTCCTCGATGATCTGGTCCAGATCATCCTCAAAACTCGTATACATTCCGTGCCAGGACAAAAACAATTGTTCGTTGTTCAGCCGGTAGTTGCCCAGCGGATAGTCAAATTCCAGCCCAGCCATGAGTGGCCAAAAATCATCGGAAGGCCCGGTGCTGGGCGTGTTGCCCACATAGGTGACGGAATTGATAAGAGCCCAGTCCAATTTTCCGTGCTGAAACGTATAGCGGCTTTTGACCCCTGCCCAGTATGTCCAGGCCGACTCGCTATAATTGAGTGCGCTACCCCAGCCAACTGCTGCAAAGGGTCGCAGCCACCAGCGTTCGGTCACCGGGATGGTGATATCAATTCCGGGCGTTACACTCAGGCTGGATACGTTGTCGAGATCCACGGCGCCTGCAATATCATCCACGGAAAATTTGTCGAGGCCAGCCGTGACAGGAAAGCGCAGCTCGATACCGATCGTTCGCGTGCCGTCCGAGGAAATTTCCGGCTTACGCAATTCCCAACGCGGCGCCATGCGAATTACAAAAACCTCGCGGTCCCCACTTACCTGGTACCAGCCGCTGCCGAAATATGAACTGTAAGCCCAGTGGAGCGAGTTGCCTGTAGCTTCCTGGGCCCCGAGCTCTGCAGTATGGAGCGACAGGCAGGCCAGGCAAATGAAGAGTTCAGACGAGTACCCGCGTTCTCTATTCATCAGTTTCCGAACGGTATGGGTGCAATCAAAGAGAGTCTTACAGACCAGTTTGGCGCACCAACGGGCTTAATAACGTTGTAGTAGCCTTGTAGCGACAATGCCCAGGGGTCACCCTTAACATCGAACACTTTGCCAAATCCACCGCCCATCGGCACGAACCATTTTTCTCCGGATGCCTTCCAGTTAGCAGTGATAATGGGTGCCGAAACAAAATACCAGTTATTGGATAATTGCCGGCGAACTGCACCACGCATGATAAATTGACTCACGTCCTTTCGATCGCTATCGCCGGCGTATGACCAGTGTTGCCCACCGAAGGCACCGAAATTCCAATTTTCGGTCCGGTAGACGATACGAAAAGCGGGTCCTGCCGACCACTTGCCGCTGCCCAGTTTACTGTCTGATGCGATCGGGACCGTAAACATTCCGCCGAGTCCCCAGATCAGATTGCCCTTGGAAATCGGGGTGTAAAAACTGGCGTGTAGCAAGTCGCTAATGCCAAAAACACGGTCACCCGGAATCGGATTTGGATTACCCGGTAGACCTGGAACGCCACCAGGGGCATCGGCAATGGTCACCAGGTCAACATTAATTAATTTCCACGTTTTGAACGCTGGGAAACCGTACAGAGGCATTATTCGCAGGATAGATGCGTCGCCATTGGCCGCGCCTGAGTCGACGTCAAGCTCAATCGGTAGCGCAAAAAAACTGCCTGTACCCTCGAGTGAATCATCCGCGGTTTCCTGCGCCATAATTGCAGTTGAATGTGGCAAAAGACTCATGGCACATATGAACCAGAAGCGATTGATATGAATTTGAAAATACATCGGCAGGGAGTCAGTAATAATATTGCGCCTAAAAACTTGCGCCTAATGAAGTGACAACACCGTAGTCCGTGCTAACTGCACCATCGACCGGCTGATTGTCGTAATTGCTGTAGAACGACAGGTTCCAGAAGAAGTCACGAAAAATCTCATTGCGCAACGTTATGTCGGAATTAATTCGTATTCGGCTTGACTCTGTGATGCCTGGATAAATACTAACGTTGGCCGACAGCCGCGTCATGGGAATGCTCAGTTTGAACAGATCGAACGACGATTGAATCACGCCTTCCAGGCTTTCCTGCTGCGTATCATCAGTACGTCGTTCCGTGCTTGCAGCGAGACCGGCATTGACTTCAAATCTCATTGTTCCGGTTTGAATAAAGTACTTGCCTCCCGTACCACTCACGATGGAGCGCAGGTCCAAACCCAGTTCCTGGTTGCGTTCAAGACCCAAGGCTGCTTTCCAGAACCATCGATTGTCCAGAAGGCGTGTAAAGTTGCCGCCTAAATCGGCTCGAGAGGAGTTGTTATTTTCAGTGCGTTGCGTTTCGTTCCAGTTAAAATTGAAGCCTATTTCGTAGGTTTCCTCCGACACGCGCAGGTTTGACGCTACATTTACCAGCAAAATATCACTGGCTTTCTTGTAGTCGATACCGGCGCTGACGTCGCCCTCAATTCGGTTCCAGAACGATTCATCAACCCGAATCGGTTTCATGGATGCTATTTCGAAAGCGGGTATGTCAACGGATCTGTCGTTGTCGAGAACCGTTATGTTTTCTGTCTGTTCCGATTTCCGTATTCGGCCATATATGAACGTGCCATCCGTTCCGGAAATACGCAGGTAGGAACTACTCTCTATGGACTCAACATCAACCCAGTTGAGATAAACCGTGTCCATCGTAATGGTCTTGATACGAAGTTTTCCCCGATCAAGCTCCTTAATGCTTCCCGTAACGCGGTCGCCATTTTTCAGGTAAATTCTGTCCGTAAACGTCTCATCGGATTGTGCATGGGCCTGAAATGAGCCGGTTAAAAGTACTGCCGATAAAAACAGGATGGTGGCCTTGGCTATTGGTGCTCGCCACGGATTTGATCGCTTCATCGAAATCGTCCTAATTTTATTGTTCTTTTGGTTTATTGTTCATGCACTCTTCGACACCGACACCAACGTGACTCAGTGACCGTGCAAAGTCATCCAGAGAACAGGAGAGGTAATCCAGATCGCTTTGTTGTACGACTCGAATACTTCCTGCGAATGATGCAGGCGACCAGGGCAGCAACACTGTCGCAAGTCCATTTTCATGTTTTTCAACCACGTAGCACGGATCGCCGCCGCCATTGCCATCTTTTATCAATGCGGGGCAAATGCCATCGGAGTCGGACTCGACCAGGGCACTGGATATGATCTTCAGCATTTTATACATCGGTACTTTGTAAAGTACTGACTTCTCTATGCCACGGCCGACGCTGCGGAGCCATGCCGATTTTGCGGCCAACCCCAGGATGAATGAGGCGCCAACGATCAGGAAAAATGCGACGACGCCCGGTGCTGTCAGGTTCTCAAAAAAATCGGCCGGAAAAAGATCGGCAAGAATGTCCGCGATCGGTGTCGCCATGAGTGCGAGCAAACCACCAATCTCCTTCAATCCAATCCACAGCAGCATCAGTGGCAGGAGGATGAACAGCCCACCTAATACCGAGTTCTTCAAAAAGTTCATTGGTACACTCCAATTGAGCGCCGTTTAAGGAAAGTCCTTAACCAATACGCTCTTATTGTTGATGCGCTTTTGGGTTCCCGGCGCTTGTGCTGATAGTACGATTTGCCGAGTGAATACTCCATGCTATTGCGTCGACAGGTTTTTGTACGAATCGAATACTTCACACAGCGCATTGCAGAGAAAAGTTATTTCTCTACCTGATTGACATCAGTTTATCCTGATCGAATTCCAAAACCTTTGGTTTGCCAACCGAACCACGGTCGTATGTCCAGCGATTAAGTTGCGTTTTTCCAATCACCCGGCCACCACTTCGGATGTCATGCTCTTCTACTTCTGTTGACGTGGGTTTGCCGCAGTACTTCAGGACTTCGGCAGATGTCATACCAACCGTGACGATTTTGCTGCCGCACCTTAAAGTGTCTTCTGCAGATGCGTTATTCGAAGCAAGACATAATAATGAAATTAAAATCCAGACTCGATTCATCGTGGCTCCTGATAGCGATATTTAGGGAATTCAAAAAAATCACTCCGTATATTTAGTGTTGTGTATGCAAATAGACTTTACCACTTTGTTTGCTTGCCTGAGCGTCAAACGCGTCGCCCGCACTTGACATCGGAAACTCGTGCGTCACCATTACATCTATCATTCGTTGTACTTCTTTATTAAGAAGTGCACGTACCAGCCCTTCGCGATCTTTGGCCCGAACATCGTGCTGGCCCTGTAGTCGATGAGCCGGATCTATGATGTGATGCAGGGGGCTAAGCTCCATTTTCGCACCGGGTGTATGGCCGCTAAAATTTACGTTTCCATTAAGTCGGGTCGCCGCCATCAGTTTTTGCTGGTAATAGGTGACGCCGGATCCATCG
Organism: uncultured Woeseiaceae bacterium; assembly: GCA_964403695.1. GTDB lineage: Bacteria > Pseudomonadota > Gammaproteobacteria > Steroidobacterales > Woeseiaceae > SZUA-117. Next base: position 6,939 of record CAYOHF010000133.1, read on the forward strand.
ACACAGTGATCTACTCCCTGGCTTTCGTACGTTAGTGCCCGGACCTGATCGAGCCAGTCATCATCATCAGGGTTGATGAAATGTTGCACGCCCATCTTTTCGAGTAGTCCCTGGCGGAAATTATTCCGTATGAGTGCGATGACAGTCGCATTGCGGTACAGCGCGCTGATTATATGGCCCATGCCAACAAAACCAACTCCGCCGACGAGTACCGTGTCACCAGCCTTGACGCCCATGATTTCCTGATTTGAAAACCCGACGCCGAACGAGCAGTTCGAGGCTGCCGCATAACGAAAGTCGACCGCATCCGGAACCCGGTAAATATTTGCCAACGGCGCAAGCCGATAGGTCGCCATTGCAAAGCCACCAGACTCACTTTCATTTTTTTCTTCGATGCCGCGCATTGCATGGCCACCGCGATCTGGCATATTCGACACGCAATAGGTCGGCGAATAGCCATTTCGGCAACTGTGGCACTGACCACAATGATCGCCCTGGAAAACGATGACGCGTTCACCTTTTTTGAACGTCGCGCCGACCTGAATATCGTCGATGACACCGACACCTTCGTGGCCCAGGTGCTGTGGATCATCATGAAATTCAAAATCATGCGAATTCCAGATTCGTGACCCCTCCAGACAAACGGGGGCAATTTCGGTCTTGATGACCGCATATCCAGCTTTAAATTTTGGGTAGGGTCGATCGATGAGTTCGAATTTCCGCGGCTCCGGAATAGTAAGCACTACATTGCTCTTGGGCACAGGACTTCTCTTGGCGACTGGCTGTTTTGTCAGGCAAAAGCCCGAGTTGTTCGGTCCATTGTAGGGAGGGCGGTGGATTCGGTTAATAACATTTCTGACCCTTATGGGTACAGTTTTGACCGATGGTTCTTTGTTGAGCCCGGGAGGGCACGTAATTCATTTTAATAACAACAGGTTACGCTCTTTGCGGCGGATTGGCCGGATTAGCGACAGAACAAGCCCGGGTCCCGGCGATCCGGACCATGGGCTCACCCGTTCAGCGTCGATTTTGTCCCGAAGGGCTTTTAAAAATGCCAAAAAATGATTTTCGCTTGTTGTTACTATACAGTTCTGACCGCAGTATTCGTAAGATGAGGCTTGAAACTCCGCATGATCAAACATGGATTGACACTCGAATCCCACAACGCTGAAAAAAGTAAGATCGCCGCGAACTGGATTGCACGCATACGACAGAGTATGACTCAGGGTGATGGGCCGCAGATCTTTGCTGATGCCCTGCGCGATGCGCGCATCACGCCATCACATCTGGATGGCCGACTTAATCTGGAGCAAAATCAGATCGATCAGGTTATGGCCTATCTGGTTCGTTTTGTACCCGATATAAGCTTGCGCATGTATGCAAAGGCCGAGCTGACCGACCTCGGGGTTATCGGCTACGTCGCTATCAATAGCGATACGGTCGGCAAAGCATTGAGTTTCCTGATTCGCTATCACGAGCTTACTACCCATCGATTCATTGATAATTTGACTGTCGAGGATGACTTTGCCGTCATCTCGGCAACTCCATTGATGCCTCATATCCAGGATTTCAAGAACATTGCCGAAGATAGTTTTGCCGGCAACTGGCGGGCGTTGA
>CAYOHF010000134.1:0-8456 GCA_964403695.1 uncultured Woeseiaceae bacterium
TACTGGCCTCAGCCATCGTCATCTCATTGGCATGTGCATACAGTGACCCCAAACCGCGCGCAGCTCGCTGCGCCAGCAGGATCCATACCAGTTCTCGCGATCGTGGATTGTCATCATACATGCCGGCATGCATGAATATTTCTTCTACCGCAGTTGCGGTACCTTCATTGCGGCTATCAAAAATATTGTAAAGTAGTGGCCCTCGACGAATCGGGCTAATGTGCGGCTCCTCGCGCATTTGTGCCAATTCGATCCAGTGATAGGCATGAGACATCAGTGGTTTCGGGTCGTAATGCGAGCTGATCGAAAAGAAATTTCTTTCCTCCGCCGGCATGAAAACTCCCAGATGCTCGCGCAGCGCGGGCTCCATGTAGTCTTTGACCGGCATAACATTTTGTTCTTCGAAGAAGGCGATCATCTCCGAAGCCGCTCTGTCTGTCATTCGGTTGTACTCTTCTGCTGTCGATGCGGCTACCTGTCGTGGCAAATCTCGGTTACGGTGCTCTTCGAGCTTTAGGGTCGACCAGGCACGATCAAGCTCGCGCTTGAGCAACGTTACTTCTTCGTCCCAGGTCAAAGGGACATAATGGACATTTTGCTGATACCAGGTGTAGTTTTCCTTGCCGATACCAGACGGCCCGGTCTTTGATGGAGCCTGCTGATGCAACCACCGAATCAATTCATCGGTAGCCTGTTGCGCTTGGGAAATGGCGCTTTTGAGTCCATTACCAGCAGTACCCGTGGTCATTGACTCAATGTTGTCGAGATTTTCTCGCTGTGTCTCAATGTTACGGATTCCCGCAACCCAAAGATCCCGAGCGTTTCCCGTCAAGTTACCGCGCGCTTGCTTCATGAGCGGCGCAATAACACTAATCTCACGCGTTAAACGCCGTTCTTCACTATTAGACAGTGGAAACTCGTAAGTCCAGAGTTCCACCACAGCGTGGTGCGTAGGCCCCTCATGCGCTGGCACATCACTCTTGTGTGTCCAGATAGACTGATAAAATGCCGGGTCGCGAACCCACGGTTTTAACACTCGATGGTTAAAATCAAAGCCGTTCATCTCGGCACGAACGACATGCCAATCAACTTTGCGACTGGTGGGCCAGCTACTGGCATCAATAGCCTCCAGGCGTGCAGCATAGTCCGGGAGTTGCGCATACGCTTGTGCAAATCGTTCCGCAGTATAATCCGGCGCGCCATCACGCATCGGAGGTCGTTCAAAATTGCGCCAGTCTTCAAAAAGTTCCACCAATGCCTCGTAAGAGTCGGTTGACGTTTCGGCAGCGCTTGCCCACGAACATGAAATAATCAATGTCATTAAAATTGCTGCGAGTTGGGCCGTTTTGAATTGATTGGGAGAAGTTCTGATCATATTGATGCCCTTTGAGTCTTGATTCCTAATGCACGCGAACCCTTCAGGATGTCGCATGGCATTAACGCTGGCGCGTTCTTACTTAGGTAGCTACCACTTATCAACGCCGTGCACGGCAGAATGGTCGATCGCACAGCGAACGTTTGTTCACTCTATCACACGAGTCGTGATTAGTGTTCAAATCGAAACGAATTCCGCCAAACCAGCGTCGCAATTGCGAATATTCTTTCGCCTTCAAAACCGTGCCCTTAGTGAGATTTCGCACAGTATAGACTGGACCTGGCTCGATATCTTACACCGGCAACCTGCCGCGTCTATTTCTCTGCCAAGCTACTATTCTCCGGTTCGACCTGATACTTTTCCGTTGAAGTTCGGGACCCGCTGACAGAGATATCGTACAAATGTTCGGTCAAAAGATTGGCGACGACGCTGGATGGCCGCTGTGTTTGACGGACAAATAATCAATTTCGAAGGAGATTAATATGAGGTGCAGCTTCAAATTCAGTATCGCTTGTTTGTGCATGAGCCTTTTCATGGCACCAGCCCTGTCCGCAGATCTAAACATCAAATCGTTTTCTTATGAATATTCTAAGGAGGCTGCTCAAGCAAAAGACATTGATGTAGACAATACTGATCCGGCTTTCCTTCGCGGTGTATTCGCCAAGAGGCGTGCGAGGGTCATGCAGGCAATGCCGGCAGGTGCGATGATCATTTTTTCAGTAGAACGTGCCCAGGAACGACGCCTGGAATTTCAAGTACCTCATTCTGACAGTCATGACTTCACTTATCTCACCGGTCTCGATGGTATAACCAGCCTTGATTCTGCGTTGCTCCTGCTACCAGAATCGGCGGACGCCGAGGGACGACTTGGCGAGATTGAACACCCATGGGTCGTGCTATATACATCGGGTGATCCCGACGCCATCAAGCGACGTACCGGAATAGACGACGTGAGACCGTTTGCGCTGCTTGAAAACGACCTATCGGTTGCCCTGACCGATTTTCGCGACTGGCGTATCACTCAGGTCAGGCGATGGCCATTGGCCGCCGCATTGTCTAGAGCCTGGGGCGACAACAACAAGTTATTGTATCTGAACTACCCGAGATTCCTTCGACTAGGCATGCCTGAGCCGGCACGACTAGAGCAGTTCGAAAAAATCAAGCGCTTTTCGCCCGAGATCGTGGTCGCAGACTCAGCGGACGTAATGGACCAAGTCCGAATGCTGCATGACGCATGGTCATTGGCGAACCTCAGACGCGCAGTTGAAATTACTGGTCAAGGAATTACCGAAGCAATGCGAGCCGCACGTCCGGGCATGTCAGAGAAGGAAGCAATGGAAATCATGGATTTTGTGTATCGCTATCGAGGCGCAACTCTTGGGTTCCCAACTTCAGTGCGGCGTGAAGGTGTAGAGACGACTGCAGACGAACCAGCGATACCTGAAGGTTGGATTGAGTTCGTACCGCGTTCCGGAGGGGCAACTTTCAAACCGGGTGACATGATTTGGACGGACACTGGAGCCGCGTTCAATCATTACTCCGCAGACATCCAAAGAAATGTGCCCATTGATGGGAAACTAACGGCTCAGCAACGCGAGCTGTATGAGATTGCTCTGGACGTGCAGAAAACGGTCATTGGTATGATCAAACCCGGAGTCACCTGGTGGGAGCTTCACGATAAGGCGATCGCCATGTTGCAGGATGCCGGTGGTTACGATCAGTATTACCACTACGGAATAGGACATTTTATCGGCATGGAAGTCCACGATGAAGGGGACTATCTCAAACCACTCCAAGCAGGGATGGTTCTTTCCATTGAGCAAGGCGTGATGCCACCCGATGGGCCGCGCATTGCGTTTGAGGATGACGTAATAGTAACGGAATCTGGCCACGATTGGATCAGCAGAACAATTCCCATAGAAATTGATGAAGTCGAGGGTTTGTCATCGACTTCAAGTATCTTTGATTCGTTTACTGGTAACAATTGATCTGTATGCGACGCAAAAAATGCGCAGGGCGCTAGGTGCTGGGTTGTAAGAATGCAGATTTAGTGCGCAATTGGCCGAACGAGTTGGCGAGAAATCGAGGCAACCGTAGCTGATCGAATATTGTTTTGCTAGTATGGTGACTGGTATTCGGCGAGTTTTCCTCTGCCATCTGTATCTGGCATTTGGAATTGAATTGTCTATATTGCTGATTGCGACTTTGCCAGTACGCTACAGAGGCAGAAAATGAAAATTTACTTCATTGCGACTATGGCGTTATTTTGTGTTTACGCATGCTCGTCGAACACCGGTTTACGAACTACCGATGTAAGTACGGCAAAAACGGCTGCGGAAGTGGTTGACGTGAAATCTGAGTCCGATCTTGGGCAGGAATCAATAATTGAAGTAGCCGAAATTCCAGGTGTACCTGTCGCGATGGCTGACCGTGAACCGGCGATCGACCCGATCGAAAATCGGTTCGTATGTCGCAGGGAGAAGCAAACCGGGTCTCACCGAACTGTACGAGTCTGCCGTACTCACGTGGAAATGAACAATTTGGAGTCGGATGGAGAGGACGTTTTCAAAGGTCTTCACAGATCGCAAAAAGAATACTGATACGTAGGAATTTACCAGGCAAATTGCTTGTGCCGCGACTGAATTTACAGATTTTCAAAGACGTTTGCTGACGACTGGGGAACAGGAATCCGGTCCCTCCTAACAAATGAAAAAGGGGCCCCGATGGGACCCCTTTTTCATTTGTGGCGCGCCCGGACGGAGTCGAACTCCCGACCGCCTGGTTCGTAGTCAGGAGTACAAATTAATGATTTCACCTACTTACAACTCGAATTCCCAAAACTACCCCCTGAAACGCCTCGAAAACGATCAATTACTTACCGGCGGTTTTGGGAAGCACGACAAGCTCACGGACGCTAGATGGCTGCAATTCTGACCGGCCCTGATGCGCGTCATTCATGACAATGTTTTCGACTAGTCCTATACGCTCCAATCTTTTCCTGGATAGCAGGTCAGGAAGCGCCGTTGCAATCAACTCTTCATTTTATGCATGTATAAGAGCGGCGCAGGCCACCTGAATGCGAATACATGCTTCTTCCAATTCTGGGGTGCTAATCCCATAGGAAACACGGAAATAAGGAGAAAGCCCATAAGCGCTTCCGGGCATCACGGCCACTTCGGCTTCTTCTAAGAAATAGCGGCACAAATCCCGATCAGACTCAATGACAGAACCGTTTGGCGTTACTTTCCCAATAGATTTTTCGCAGTTTACATAGATGTAGAATGCGCCTTTGGGTCGGTTACAACTGAGTCCGTTGGCATGGTTTAGCATGGAAACTACCAGGTCCCGACGAGCCTTGAGGACATCGATTTGTTCATCATTGAAGGCGAGATTGTCGTTCAGCGCTTTGACTGCGGCCCACTGGCTAATTGTTGATGGTGAGAGTGTCACCTGAGACTGGATTGTGGTCATTCGCTGGATCAATTCGGCGTTAGCCGCGCCATAACCAAGCCGCCAGCCTGTCATAGCATAGCCTTTGGAACAGCCATTCACGATAAGAATGCGGTCTTTCAGATCGGGCGCCACTTCGGCCAGGGTAGCGAATTCCTGACCATCAAACACGACATGTTCGTAGATATCGTCGGCCATGATCCAAATATCCGGATAATGCCGAAGCACCTCGGCTACCGACTCAAGATCAGCACGCTCATACACGGCGCCTGTTGGATTTGATGGACTGTTCAGGACCATCCACTTGGTCCTGGCCGTGATGGATTCGACGAGGGTCTTCGGTTGCAAAATGTAGTCGTCTACCGCGCTGGTTTCGACGAAAATCGGTACGCCGCCACACACTCGAATGACATCCGGATACCCAGCCCAATACGGTGCCGGCACAATGACTTCGTCACCTTGGTTCAGAGTAGCCATTAGTGCATTGAAAATAACCTGCTTTCCGCCAGTACTAGCGATGACATTCTCGACGTTGTAGTCGACGCCATTCTCCCGTTTAAGTTTTTCACAAATAGCCTGCCGCAACTCGTGAATGCCTGCCAGAGGAGCGTATTTGGTTTCGCCCGAGTCAATCGCATCTTTGGCGGCCTTTTTTGCTACGACATGCGTGTCAAAATCGGCTTCACCCACACAAAGCGGGATAACGTTCTTACCCTGACGTTGCATTTCTTTGGCCTGGCTCAGAAGCTGCGAGGCTTCCGCCGGAACCATCGCTTCAAGACGCGTCGCGAATTGTGGCATACGGTATTCTCCTCAGGAAAAAGGGGTCGAACCGATTAGCTAGCATAATTCAGTTCGATCCCTTTTTTTGGTGCCAGTAGTATGCGGTTGTTTGGATCGGTGGCCAGAGTAAATAGGAGGCACATCGACAACGAACCGCCGCCATGCTGCATATCAAGCATACTTGCTCAAATACTCAACACCGGCACCTGTGTTTTTATCGCGGAATGATCGGCAATACAATTCGCGACGGGTATCGCTCGCTCATATGCAAGACTTGCTTTGCGACCTTCATTTCCGACGTCATGGCGAACGGCGCTCCGGTATTAAGATTTCGAGCCAGGCGCGGATAGTTGCTGCTGGTGACGTCGACTCGCAATCGATCGCCTGGTGCTAGCATGTAGCTGGTCGCCCACATATCGATGGAATATTGATAAACCTCGCCGGGCTGAATCAGTTTTTCTTCCTCAAAACCTTCCCTGTAGCGGGCGCGAATGACACCATCGACCAAATTAAACGCCATGCCATCGGGCTTGACGACAATCAGTTTGGCCATAAAGTCGGTGTCAGTGGAATCGGATTCGGCATACAGCTCAGCAGTAATCGGTCCGGTGATTTCGGTCGCTTTCTCAAACGGCTCTGTGACAAAACGCAGGACATCTTTACGCTCATCCAGCGGTGCCTGATCGTATGGTCCGCGCAGACTTGACTCCATGATGTTGCCGCCTAGCGTCGGGACCGGATCCTCCGGGTCATACGTGTAACTCAGTGAGCCTGAACGACCGGACGGCATCTGGTTTGAAAACGACTTGTTCTCATGCAGGTAATATTCCTGATATTGGGTACGGGCGAGCGGCCACTCATTTTCTTCCCGCCAGACATTCTCGCCCATGATAAATAGCCTGATAGGCAAACCTTCGGGCGCCGGACCATCTTTCATCCAGTAATCAAACCACTCCAGCAGCAGTTCTTCGACGCCAATAACGGCGTCCTCACCAAAATCCAGATCGCCAACCTGTGGTGAAACGTTCCAGCCATGCACCCAGGGCCCCATGATCAAGCGCTGCCCATTGCGCGCCGCCTCAGTTGCTGCCTCCTCGGTCATGGTCTTGTAACTGCCTATCGTACTGCGCTGAAAAACGTCGAACCAACCACCAAAATTCAAAGCCGGAACGATCATTTCGTCCGCACGGGCCTCTAGATTTAGCGGTTCCCAATAAGCATCGTAATTCGGGTGTTCAAGCCAATCTTGAAAGTGGCGCACTTCGAAGCCAACGTTTTCCGCCAAATCAATCAACGGCAAGTGGCCGATTCCATTAATCCAGTCGACAGGAAAAGCCATCGACGTTCGACTGCCAGCGAGCCCCACACCCCATCGAGCTCGGGACAGCAACGAGAATGCGCCACCGGGATAGGCAACGTCTCGATAATAATTTCCCGGACTCATAGCAGGTGCAATTGCTACCAATGCGGGGTTCCGGTTCAAGGCGGCAAGCCACTGCACTGAAGCGAGATAGCTGGTACCGAACATACCGACCTTACCGTTAGACCATGGTTGCTTGGCAATCCAGGTTAACGTGTCGTCGCCATCATTGATTTCCTGAAAATACGGATACCACTGCCCTTCTGAATCGTAACGTCCGCGGGCTGACTGAAAGACAAATGCGTAGCCATTCGTGGTGGCGAACTTCGCATACCGCTGCCGATTGGCCGGTGATCCGTTGGTATAGATATCCCGGACCAGTAAGGTCGGATACTCTCCTCCCTCCGCCGGCAAATAGATATCGGTTGCCAACGCGATGCCATCACGCATTTCCACACGCTGGTGATAGACCATTTTGACAGTTTCCAGGAAGTCACCGTCATAGCCAGAAAAGCTCTGCGATTGAGCGTCGAGAAACGGCGTGAATACGAATGCGAGAACCAGCAGATGGCGAAGCTTCAAGTTTTTCTCCCCGGGAATATCCAGAATGACCAGGCGACTTTCGCCTTGGTCGTTACATGCCAACCTTGACGACAAACGGCTTACCTGCCAGCGCCTTCCAGTCTACGTCGCCATCGTAATCGCCCCACGCAACCGAGCGAGGATTGCCACCATCGGTTGGCAGACCTGAGCCGTCAGCTACATCTTCAAACCCGGATGCGCCATTCCTGTACAACCGCACCGGCGCATCGCGAAACGTGATGATCAGGTCCAGGTCACCGTCGTTGTCGTAATCTCCCCAGGCATTTGACTGACCGCCAGGATCTGCAAATAGTGATGTTTGTACTGGCGTAAAATTGATTTCGTCGGCAGCCAGACCTGAGAACGGAATCAAAAACAAAAACGCACCAACCGTGACTTTCTTCATTTCGTTATACACCCGAAAGGTAAACCGAATTTACTCGCCGATCAGCTTGGCAGCCCTCCAATAGTACTCTGAAATGGACACCTCGCCATTGCAGGCGAGGTGTCATTTTTGAGGCAGATATCAGAAGTCCAATTTGAGCCGCAAGTAGTACGAACCACCGGTAAAGCCGAATCCGCCGCGGGTGTCATATTGGCCACTACCACGGACCGTTCTCGGCACCTCGCTCCAATAAACCCTGGCGCTCCAGATATCGGGCCAGGCGGTGCGCGATGGTGTGGGTGAGTTGTGTGAACTCAGCGCTGGTCGGTGCTTTTACCCAACGAAACCGCGCAGATGAACCGGCTTCGCCCACGAATACAACGTCGAGAAACAACATGTGAAAATGGATATTCAGGTTCAGCGCACTGCCAAAACGCTGAATCAGGGTGACTGCACCAGTGTGGCCCGTTGACGAATCAGGTTTCGTTAGAGGAGATTCAGCTTGCGAAGAAACGCTTCGT
>CAYOHF010000135.1:0-8442 GCA_964403695.1 uncultured Woeseiaceae bacterium
GAAAAGGCCTGCGAATACCCGCGGCTGAACCTGTTTAAAACCGGGCAACGGTTCCGCACAGGGTCTATTGGTCAACGTCAGCGTATCTCCAACCGGCGCACCGTAAATATCTTTTATAGCAGCGATGACGTAGCCGACCTGCCCTGTCGAAAGAGATTGCCGGTCTTCCATCTTCGGCGTGAAACTGCCAACCCTGTCCGCGACATATGAACGCCCTGTAGACACAACGGTGATCTTGTCACCTTTCGGTAAGCTGCCATTAACGATGCGTACCAGTGAAACGACGCCGACGTAGTTGTCAAACCAGGAATCAATTATTAATGCCTGTAAGGGGCCATCCGGATCGCCTTGCGGTGCCGGTATCGTTTCAACCAGGCGCTCAAGAAGTTCAGGGACACCGGCGCCTGTTTTCGCACTCACGCTAAGTGCGTCTGTTGCGTCTATGCCGATGATTTCCTCGATTTCCGCAATGACCTTTTCAGGTTCGGCCGCTGGCAAATCAATCTTGTTCAGAACGGGCATGACCTCAAGTCCGAGGTCGATCGCAGTGATGCAATTGGCCACACTCTGTGCCTCGACGCCTTGCGCCGCATCAACGACCAGCAACGCTCCCTCACAGGCTGCAAGTGAACGGGAAACTTCGTAGGAGAAATCGACATGGCCAGGCGTATCGATGAAATTCAACTGGTACTCGACACCGCCTGCAGACGTGTAATTCAACGACACGCTTTGTGCCTTGATCGTAATGCCACGCTCACGCTCTATGTCCATTGAGTCCAGAACCTGCTCCGACATCTCGCGGTCCTGCAAGCCCCCACACAGCTGTATAAAACGGTCGGCGAGGGTCGATTTTCCGTGATCAATGTGCGCAATGATGGAGAAATTGCGGATGTGTTCCATGGGCGATTACTTCGGTGATTCGCTGCAGCGGCGAAGTATATACGTTCCGTCGACTTTGTGAGTCAGGTTATTCGGCGGCATAAATCATTAGTATTTGCACGGCCTGCCAGTGAAATGCTCATTCCGGTAAGTCATCCAGAATTGCCCGGATAGCGCTCTCGTCAAGCGTGTATTGGCAGATAAATTGTCCCGCGAATTCAATGACAGGAATTCGCGTACCGTATTCCCGGCCCAAATCGGCATCATCATCAATATTCACAAATTCAATTTCGAGTCGCCCGCGAACCAGCGGCATCAGGTCCTCAAGCAACTGCTCGCACAAATGGCAGCCGGGTCGGCTATAAATGCGCAGCGGCGTCATGGTTCCGACTGTCTATAGATGGCACAAATTGCTTGCACCAGTCGTCCTTTCTTAACTGGCTGCGTCCCGCGACAAAGCCCGCCAGGAGACCCGCCAGGGCGATAAGTGCGCCCGCAAGATCGCTTAGCGGCGCCATTACCAGCCAGCCGACTGTCAATGCCAGCACAGTTCCTGCCAGCGGTAGCCCATAAGCGAGCAGTGCTGCGCGTAACAGGCTGGATGAGGCGATGGACAATGTGACCTCGTCGCCAACGTGATACTGGTGGCCGGCGGGTAGTTGCAGCTCGACTTCGGTCGATCCTGACCTGCCCGTTAACAGACCCGCACCACAGCCTTTACCGGCAGCACAACGCGGGCAACCGGTATCAGCAACGGATACGGTTGCCGATGCTGCACAAACAGATATTATTTTGCCGGAAGCTCTATCCATAAATCTCAATGGTCTGGGCACAGTGTGAACACACTGATAGTACACCCGGAGAACCAGGTTCCTGTGCGATATCGCTGGTGAAGCGTTTTTTTACTGCTGCTGCATCGAGGTCGCGATGCGCTGTACGGTACTTGCGGGGACCTTGCCGACGGCTGTCACTTGAAAATCTCCGAGCTGCGAGCCGTAGGAATTTGATGAGCCCAACCTTGATGCGCCGATAATATCTTTGTCGTTTTTCTGCGTAATAAAAACCGAGATATCAGCTAATCCATCGCTGTATACGATATGTGTCACCGATGTGCCAGATTCGTCTTCAACCTCTGTTTTCGCAGACAATGAGCGGAATCCGGGTGGAATATCCACACTGGTCCAGTTCGTATCGACCTCCACTGCCTTAAATCGTGCCGGTTCCTTGTACCAGGTGAAGCTATCTATGCTGACCGACGGAGTAAGGACATTTTGCGTAACACTGCTGCCAAAACTGATTTCCGCAAATTTGACCTGCTCAATGATTTCCCCGTTAACGTCCAGCAGTTGGGTTTTCAGGGGGAATGCGGTCTTTTGATCGAGCCAGATTCGGTGCCCAAAGCGAAACTCATCATGCGGGCGAATTGCCAGCATCACTGCAGAGCGCCCCGCTACACGGTCCTCGCGTACCAAAGACACGTCATATTGTGATGCGTAGCGTACGTCACTGGCAGGCAGCGCCGAAAACAGAGTGCTTTGATTGTTCCATTCTTCGACCAGCACCGACTGCTGGTCAGGAAGAATGCAATGCACCTCATTGCCGACACGAATGATTTCCAGGCCATTACCTTCCTGGGTAGTCAGCCTTTCATTGACGACGCCATCGACAATTTTGCGTACAACTTTGAGCGTATCCGAGGTACCATTCTGGTTACGAATCACTGTGCCTTCGTAACTCATGTCTGATGCTACATCGGACATGCGATCGAGCCATTCGCCGGGACTTGATTGCGCAAGGCCGTCTGCTGAAAACACAGCAAACACCAGGGCAGTGGTCAGGGATGCACGCGTCGCGTAGTTGATTTTCCCACTCATAAAGAAAATATCTTATTGCTCTTTTTCACTGCTGTCCTTAACGTCATCATCCGACGTTACCGGCTGCAGATGTGAATCAGGTTCAATCTCTACCAACTCACCTTCACGGAGTTCAAACGTCACCATACGGGTAAGCGTACCATTCGTACCAAGATCCGACGAGCTATTGTCATGGCGCCGAAAATACTCCAGCGATTGTGCATCTGGCTGATTACCCAATACTTCCTGCACAGTGGGTTCGGTGTAAGACGGTGCCGTATCAATTGCGACAGCGCTATCCAGGTCCGGGCCAATCGACGCATCAAGCTGACTCAAACCAACCAAAGCAAGTGCAGCAACAGTTGCGGCAACTGCAACACCGGTGACAGGCGTCATAAATTTTGAGCCAACCACGCGTTGCTCCTCGTGCGCCGGCACCTGATCGTCTCCCAGCGCCGCTGCGATTCGATCGCGAAGGCCGTCCATTCCCGGGACCTCGACATCCTGTCGAATCAGTCGACCTATCGCCAGGTATTGAGCGACCTGCGCTCGCAATGCCGTATCCTGGCTCAGGCGTCGCAATAGCAACTCCGATTCGTTGTCGGGTAGTTCGCCGTCAACGAAAGCTGATATTTGTGTTTTTAGAGCGTCGTTCATAAATCCCCGCACCGGGCTTGCAGCCCGTAAATCTCTACTCAGTCGTTCCTGCATCACCAGGCCAGGGCCCGCTGATACGCCATAAAAAAATCAGTCAATCAATTACATTGCCTATCTTCTTGCCGATCGCATCGCGCGCCCTGAAAATTCTCGAGCGTACTGTACCAACCGGACAATCCATTGTTTGTGCAATCTCTTCGTAGCTCATTCCATCGAGCTCTCGCAAAACTATCGCCGTTCTGAGGTCGTCCGGTAATCCTTCAATCGCCTTTTCCACAATCGCATGTAACTCGCGGCCCAGCGTCAATCCCTCCGGGGTATCCGTCTCTTTGAGCTTCGCATGCAAGTCATACTGATCCGGGTCCTGCATATCCAGCTCTACATCCATCGGACGTCGGCGCTGCGCAGCCAGGTGATTTTTCGCCGTATTCACCGCAATCCTGTACAACCAGGTGTAGAAAGCACTGTCACCCCTGAATCTTGGCAGCGCACGGTAGGCTTTGATAAAAGCCTCCTGTGTAATATCCAGTGCCAGGTCTGGGTCTCGTACATAACGCATCACCAGGTTCACGATTTTGTGCTGGTATTTCAGTACCAGCAGATCAAAAGCACCTTTTTCACCCTTCTGGACTCGCCGGACCAGCTGGGCATCGGTGGGCTCACTCGCCATACACGTTGCCCCCGCTCAGGGACCAACATGCCTGACTAACTCCCGGATAGACCGGAAGCGGCCCGGAAAGTTCGTCGAAAACCGCATAAATCATTGAGTTTTGTGCTCGAAACTGTGACCCGTGTCCAAAATGTCATGCTCCCTGCCGACGATGCTTTGCACCATTTATCTGACCTCGCCGGTCGAAGCGGCTGATGGTATCAGCTTGGCCCGCGTGATTCGCCGCTTTCCAGTGTCCATGCCGTTTTGCGCTGCAAACGAGGCAGTATAAATCACGAAAACGGCTGCCAAATCTACACAACTAATTGATTATTCTGGATTTTGACACGTTTCTTGTCAAAAATTCAGTTTTTCGATGCAAAAGCAATGCGGCTCATGTGCCAGATTAGCTGCAGACGCTGCCAGCGAGGATCCCGGAGCGGATCGCCGCTCATAAGCTCTGCACCGACAGCGCCATCCGGGAATCGCAGCCTGAACCAGCCCAGGCGAGACGACACAACGGAGCCCGAGAGCAGGATAAGGCTTTCACTGCCGCCATCGGGCCTGGTGGCGAAAATATCGCCGTTTGCATCCAGTTGCAGGCGGCTTATGCGGGCATTACCACGCTGTATCCCAATTAGTTCACGACCGCAGTCAATAATCCAGATAGCACCTATTGCGCCGCGCCAGGCTAAAGGCAATGGCAGATACAAGATGACGGCCGTTCCCGCCAGCAGCGCAGCAACACCGGATAGCAGAACTAATTTTCGCAACCCCGGGCTAGGGTCCAGCTCTGTTTTGAATACGGCTAACGACATGGGCAATTTTTGCATCGAGAGGAATTTGTCCACCCAACAGATAGCCGATCAACTCCGGGTCCGGTAGCGTCAGAAGCTCACGGAATGCCGACTTTTGCGCCTCGCTCGAGCACGGATACTCGTTTTCCAGAAACCTGACCAGCAACTGATCCAGCTCACGCATTCCTCGTCGGCATTGCCAGCGCAGTTGACCATCATTCACAGGAAAAGGAGTTCACGGCCGCGGACCGGCGACTAGCATCTTGTTGAAAAACTCTGTTTTTCGACAAGATGCGTACGGTACAGGGATGTACCGTCATTTTCGATGGCTGCAAGCCATTGAAAATGTGAGCAATGCGAAAACCACGTTGCCGGACAGGATGTCCAAATGCCGTGGAGCGCAGGGATGCGCAAGAGCGGCGTTCGAATTGCGATGTTGAAAATACCATGGATGGTATTTTCAACAGACTGCTAATGGCGACGCTCGGCCAGCATCTTCTTGGTCTCAGCGATTGCACGTGCCGGGTTGAGGCCTTTGGGACAGGTGTTGGTACAGTTCATGATCGTATGGCAACGATACAGACGGAACGGATCCTCCAGATCATCCAGACGCTCACCGGTCGCCTCATCCCGGCTGTCGACCAGCCAGCGATAGGCCGCAAGCAACGCTGCCGGACCGAGATAACGGTCACTGTTCCACCAGTAGCTGGGACAACTGGTCGAGCAACATGCACAAAGTATGCATGCCGCAGGTTCGTCGATTTTCTCCTGATCTGCTTTACTTTGCAGTCGCTCGCTATCTGGCGGTGGCGGCGTGCGAGTCTGCAACCAGGGCTTGATCGATGCATATTGTGCATAGAAATTGGTCAGATCCGGTACCAGGTCCTTAACGACCGGCATATGTGGCAGCGGGTAAATTTTTACATCGCCTTTGACGCTGTCTGCCGTAACCGTACAAGCCAGCGTATTGCTGCCATCGATATTCATCGCGCATGAGCCGCAAATACCCTCACGACAAGAGCGACGAAACGTCAGGGAAGGGTCGATCTCATTTTTGATTTTGATCAGCACGTCGAGGACCATCGGTCCGCAGCTGTTCATGTCTACTTCATAAGTATCCATGCACGGGTTCTCACCGCTGTCCGGGTTGTATCGGTAAACGACAAAGCGGCGGACATTGGCTACGCCATCCGCCGCAGGAAAATGCCTGCCTTTCCTGATGCGCGAATTTGCCGGAAGTCTGAACTCAGCCAACTGCTGCTCCTGCCGTGGATATATTCATTAGTAAACACGCGCCTTTGGCGGCACGAATTCAACCTCGTCCGTTAATGTAAATGCATGTACCGGGCGATAGTCGAATGTTACGGAGCCCTCATTATCGACCCAGGTCAACGTGTGCTTCATCCAGTTTTCGTCGTCGCGATCCGCATAGTCTTCGCGTGCATGTGCGCCACGACTTTCCAACCGGTTTGCGGCGGACTCGATCGTCGCTGTTGCGTTCAGCAGCAGATTTTCGAGCTCCATTGTTTCAATCAGGTCCGTATTCCAGATCATCGAACGATCGGTTACCTGCACATCTGCAAAGGAGGCGAACGTCGTTCGCAGGAGCTCAACGCCTGCATCAAGCGTGTCACCGGTGCGAAAGACCGCCGCATGGTTTTGCATTACTTTTTGCATCTCGAGCCGAATCTCTGCGGTCGGGCGAGAACCACTCGCGTTGCGCAGCTTGTCAATTCTCGCGACACTGTTCTGGCCTGCATCAGCCGATAAATCGCGCAGGCGTGCGCCCGGTTGCATTGTCGCTGCACAATGATGAGCCGCCGACCGGCCGAACACGACCAGATCGAGCAGCGAATTTGAACCGAGTCGATTCGCACCGTGTACAGAAACGCAAGCGGCTTCACCAACCGCCATCAATCCTTCAACAACAGATTCGGGATCGCCGTCTCGCAGCGTGAGGACATCTCCGTTGTAATTCGCCGGGATACCGCCCATGTTGTAGTGGACAGTCGGCAAAACCGGTATCGGTGCTTTAGTCACATCCACGCCGGCGAAAATGCGTGCAGATTCCGCAATTCCTGGCAGTCGTTCGTTAATAACGTCCGGCCCGAGGTGTTCCAGGTGCAAAAAGATGTGGTCCTTTTCGGGCCCAACACCGCGTCCCTCATTTATCTCTATAGTCATTGAGCGGCTGACCACATCCCGGGATGCAAGGTCTTTGGCATTCGGTGCATAGCGCTCCATGAAGCGCTCTCCGTCAGCATTGGTCAGGTAGCCACCCTCACCACGCACACCCTCGGTGATTAACATACCGGCACCATAGATACCGGTCGGGTGGAATTGCACGAATTCCATGTCCTGCACTGCGAGCCCGGCGCGCAATGCCATCGCGCTGCCATCACCCGTACACGTATGTGCAGAAGTGCAGGAGAAGTAGCTGCGACCGTAGCCGCCGGTCGCCAGGATTACTTTGTGCGAACGAAACCGATGCAACCTGCCGGTTGCCAGGTCAATGGCTACGACGCCGCGACAAACACCGTCTTCCATAATCAGGTCAACGGCAAAATATTCGATATAGAACTCCGCATCATGCTTCAGCGATTGCTGATAAAGTGTATGCAACATGGCGTGCCCCGTTCTGTCGGCAGCCGCGCAGGTACGTTGCGCTGTTCCTTCTCCATAATGTGTGGTCATGCCACCGAACGGACGTTGATAAATACGACCATCCTCGGTACGCGAGAATGGCACGCCGTAGTGCTCGAGTTCTGTAACGGCATCCGCCGCTTCCTTACACATATATTCGATCGCATCCTGGTCACCGAGCCAGTCCGATCCTTTAACGGTGTCATACATGTGCCAGCGCCAGTCATCCGCACCCATGTTGCCAAGTGCAGCACTGATTCCACCCTGTGCGGCCACGGTATGGCTGCGGGTTGGGAAAACTTTGGTAATACATGCAGTGCTGAAGCCACCCTCAGCCAGCCCGAAAGTTGCACGGAGACCGGCGCCGCCAGCCCCGATCACAACCACGTCGTAACTGTGATCAATGAATTCGTAGTCGCTCATGCTGAACCACCCAGTGACACTTTGAGGATGGCAAGGACCGCTGCAATTGCCAGGAATGCATGCGCGAAGCGGCTGAGTAACAACGACACCACTTTAATCAGCGGTCCGTGCACGTAATCTTCAAGCACAACCTGCACACCGAGGTAGGAATGCCAGGCAAGCGTCAAACAAAGTAACAACATCATCACGCCGGAAAAAGGCCGGCCGATCCAGGCACTTACTGTGCTGTGGGAAAAACCGTCGAGTTGCAAAAGAGAATACAAAAACCAGAGACCAAGGATCAGCAGGGCTACGGCAGTAACACGTTGCGCCCACCAATGCTCGGTTCCGTCATTGGCAGAACCTGATCCGAGTACACGACCCAGCGGCGAGCGAAGACTCATAGCATGCCCCTCAGAGTCAGCCAGTAGCCCGCGGTTAGTACAACGGTGGCGACGATAACCATCCATGACGATGCTTTCGCCTGGCTTATTTCGAAGCCGCGGCCCGCATCCCAAAACAAGTGGCGGACACCATTCGACAGGTGAAAGAAGAAAGAAAA
>CAYOHF010000136.1:0-8342 GCA_964403695.1 uncultured Woeseiaceae bacterium
CGACTATGGTGATCGCGCCGAGCACTGCTGGAATGGTGATCAAGAAAATGGCAATCACATATCACGTCTTCGCTATAACACGATGTACGTACCGAAGATTCTCAATCGTATCGAATCAACCGCGCCGGACGGTGCAGACCTATCCAGCTGGCGTTACTGATAGAAAAGCCTTTGTGGTGCCGGTGTAAACATTCTTAACATTCTTAACATTCTTGAGTCGACAGGCTGCTCTTGGCCGAAAGCGGACCTACAGCCACCGTTAACAAGTCTATAGTGCACAGATGAAGAAATCTTCAAAAGCTGCGTTGCTATCTGGCCTAATTTTTCCTGGCATCGGCCACATGGTCTTGAAGCAATATCTACGCGGTTCAGTACTGATGTTTTCGGCGCTGGCGGCGTTTTTGGTAATCGTCACAAGGGTGTTTCAGCGGGCGCTGACAATTGTCGATCGTATCAATAGTGGTGATGTTCCCGTTGAAACAGCTGCTATTGCAGAACTGGTTTCCAATTCCACTAGTGGTGCGGATAGTTTCATAGAGAATACTGCTGTGGTTGTTCTGGGGGCATGTTGGCTAATCGGCATCATCGATTCGTACAGACTCGGCGTCGCGCAAGAAAAATAGAATATGCGACCGTCTCCTTCTGGCCGAAAGCTGCCACTCGGCCTGGAGAATGTGAAGATCGTTCCTCGAACAGCCGTTTTCTGCTCCAAAGTGGACATTAGGCTAAACATACTAAAAAGGTCCGCTATTGACCCAATAGCTGACATTCAAAATGACGTTGTGGCCAGGATTCTCGTCGCCAATGGTTGGTAGACTCCTCCTTTCATTGGCGACACTACGGAAAAGTCGGCTAGCCGATTTTGCGGACGAAGTACTATGATGAGCACCAACGAATCGCCAGAGAACTCTGCTGCCAACGTCAACGGCCCTAAGAATCGTAAGGATCGGTCATTCAAAGCACTGGCGATCGAGGTGGCCTCAATCGTAGTAGGAGTGCTGCTAGAGCGCTTGGTTTGAGCGAATGGAGTGAAGAGCGAAAGCACCTGGAACAAGCCCAAATAGGGTTAGACAATATTGCTAGTGAACAATTTCCTTAAGGTCGAAAGTGACTCGTCATTTTCTCGAAAATTTATAAGTTTGAATGATTGCTTTCGGTGAATGTGGGCATGCTATGCCTTACGATATTTATAGTCTGATCAGAACCTGGTCAATAATTGGCGTATCTCTGGTCAGTGAATAATGAATTTGAGAAAGTTAAATCCTGAGGTCTCATAGTGAGAAAATTTGATTTAGTTACCGTGCTTACACTGCTTCTTATCGTCGTTTGCGCGCCGCCCCAATTTGCACAGGCAGACGAACACGAATTGGAGTCAGATCACGAAGCAACACATGATTTCCACCCAAACATGCTGGCTTTCTTTGTTGGCGTATCTGGTGAAGGACGGAACGAAAATGGTCTCGCGCTGGGCGTTGAATACGAAAGGCGTCTGAACGAGTCCTTTGGTGTTGGTGTGCTGGTTGAGCGTACTTTTGGCGATCTCGATATCTGGGTGTATGCAGTGCCATTCGCCTACCACACCGGGCGGTGGAAATTTTACATCGCGCCGGGCATCGAGAACGGGGACCACGGTAATGAATCTTTAGTCCGTCTCGGTAGCGAGTATGGGTACGAAGTCGGTACGTGGGAGATCTCGCCGCAGATTGACGTGGATTTTGTCGGCGGGGACCAGGTGCTGGTGCTGGGCGTTACTTTTGGGAAGGCGTTCTGACGTCGGCTATCCGGCCGAAAGCGGATCCTCAATTTGTCTTAATTTCGGTGATCCGAACGAGCGCTTTAGGACAAACCGGACGTAGGTCGAACAGCCAGTGTCGGCTGGTTTTCGAAAGTTCTAATTTGCGGAAGGTGTCTGATCGTTCGAGCCAGGCCGATCAAACATGAGTTCCTGCATTGGTACGTTCACGCTAAGTGACTTGACGGCCGCACGCCAGGTACCATCAGGACTCGATACCCACATTGGATGCCTGATGCCATCTTTTTCAACATCCCAGGGCCCCAAAATACTGCCAACTTCATCGTCGTGGGAACCATAAGCATATGGTTCGCCCCTTGCATCGAGTCTGAACCACAATATCCGTTCGCCATCCGCGAAGACCTGAAGTCGCCCCTGATCGTCAAGACCAAGGCTGATCGCCGGATCACGAGCCGCAACCCTGTGAATCGTGCGATAAAGGTGGCCCTCGTACCAGCGTAGTTCTTCATCGACGAGTGTTTCTGGCACATCCTCAATATTGCCTGTTCGTCGCAATCGCCAGTTCCTGTCACCATTGATAACCCTGATGACGTGCAGGTCCTGCGCCATGGTTTCGATACGAAAGCGTGGCTTTTCGAAGTCCATGGTAATAACAGCGTACACAACGGTTGGTTCACCGACGCGGTTTTGCTGTGAACCATTAATAGTATTTTTTAGCTCCGCCCAGGCAGTTCTGCCGCCAAGCGCCTCGAGCATTTGATCTGCTGTTTTTTCCACGGCAGAGTTTTCGGCTCCCGTGGCGACATTTCCAGAAAGCAAAAACAAACCAGCAAAAAAAATCGGCGCTAAGAGTGACCACCGTGGTGACGAAATTGACGAGTTGATAGGAAATGACATAGTTGGACCTTCGTGGTTTTTCGGTTCTTGACGCAAATGCTTCAGTCTTTGTCGACCCGCAAAATCAGCTTTGGTTCCAGCCTTTTACGTCAGTAAGATCGTCCGCTTAAGGCCGCAAGCGGACAATAAATTCAGGTTGCCTGGGCGAGCTTATAGGTGAACACCCCACCATTCTTCCGCACTCGCACGCATCGGTCTGTTAGCCTAGCCTGGGGAGGCGCGCCGATGTCGGAAACCGCAATTATTTCAGCCGTTCTTGTTGTTTACCTGGTCCTGCTTTTCGGCATTGCGATCTGGAGCAGGTCTGCGTCCGGATCGCTGGAAGGATATTACCTGGGCGGCCGGCAACTGCCATTTTGGGTTGCCGGATTCAGTGCCAATGCCACTGGAGAGAGCAGCTGGTTACTGCTTGGCCTGAGCGGCATGGGCTATCTGCTTGGTGTACACGCGTTCTGGATCGTCATCGGGGAAACGCTTGGCGTCTGGCTTGGCTGGCGACTCATCGCCAGGCATCTGAAAATAGCCGCCGACAAACACAGGTCGATCACCGTCCCGGATTTTCTCGAAGATGCACTCGAGGATAAATCGCACTACCTGCGGATATGCGGTGTCTTTGTCATTCTCGTGATGGCCGCCTTTTACGTCTCCGCGCAAATGATGGCGACCGGTAAAATCTTCTCAAGCTTTCTGCCGCTGGAGTATTCGACCGGTGTATTGCTCGGCGGCACAATTACGCTGGCGTACACGGCCTACGGCGGATTCAAGGCAGTGGCCTACAGTGACGTGCTACAGGGCGTCCTTATGCTGATCGCGTTGATCAGTCTGCCCATTATCGGAATTATCGCCATCGACGGCGACTTCTGGCAGGTTGTACGCGAAACAGATCCGGCCTTGCTGGATCTCACCGCCGGTCTGGGCCTGGGACCACAGGGTCTTATCGCCATTGTCAGTTTTATCTCGCTGGGTTTTGCCTTCATGGCTGTGCCACAGATATTGACTCGTTACATGGCAATCAAATCGGTGCACGAGGTGAAGAACGCAGCGCGCCTTTCGATTACCTGCATAATTGCGTTCGATACCGGGGCGGTTCTAACCGGCATCGCCGGACGCGTACTGTTTCCGGATTTGTCGGATGTCGAAACAGTGATGCCGACGATGGCCCGGGAGTTGTTGCCGTCCCTGCTTACCGGTGTATTCCTGGTGATGGTACTCGCAGCGGTGATGTCTACCGTCGACTCGCTGCTCATTCTCGCATCGTCCGCTGTTGTGCGTGACCTTTTGCAAAAAGTGTTGCGAAGCGAAAAGCCGGATGAGCAACTCGCTAAAGTTGGCAAGCTTGTCACCGTCGCAATCGGCGTCGGAGCCATCGCGTTCGCATTATCGGAAACGAAAGTCATATTTTGGTTTGTTGTGTTTGCACAATCAGGGCTTGCTGTCGCATTCGGGCCGCCCGTCATCTGCACTTTGTTCTACAAAGGCATCACCAGGGAAGGTGCTCTGGCAGGAATGGTTGGCGGCTTCGCCACCGACATGCTCTGGGCCACATTCATGAAACCTTACTCCTACGACCTCGTTGAGCTCCTACCCGCGATGATCGTCGGCTTCAGCCTAATTTTTCTCGTGAGCCGCGCGACGCGGCAAAGCGATTCTGTTGAATAGACGTCGACCGACATCTGCTCACAGTGATTGCGATCTCGATAGAAACTCAGGATGTTGATTCATTGAGACCCGATACAGTTCGATCTTATTTTGCTCTGAGACCTGCCCCATGAAACTTTGTTCCTGCCTGTTCTTTTCCAGCTTGCTTTTGCTTAGCGCGTGCAACCGGGAACCCGCAGTTGAGCCTGCCGACATCGTGTTGATGAATGGCGGTGTTTATACGGTCGATGCTGAGCGCGGCTGGGCAGACGCAGTAGCCGTTCGTGACGGTGAGATCGTGTCGGTGGGTAGTAATGACTTAGTTGCAACGTTCATTGGCGATTCTACCGAGGTCATTGATCTCGCGGGCAGCATGGCGTTGCCGGGACTGCATGATACGCATACGCATCCCCTGGAGGGGGGCTACCTCATGCGCCAATGTGACTTGTCGGAGGATGGCTCGTCGGTGGAAGCTATCGTTAAGATTCTGCGGCAATGCGCGTTAGCGTCTGATGACGAATGGATTATCGGCTTTGGGCTGGATCTCGCCTTGTTTGGCAGAAATGGGCCGGACAAGTCATTGCTCGACGCCATCGATCCGGATCGACTGTTTTTTATTATCGCCGCGGATGGTCATAGCGTGCTGGTCAATTCGCGCGTGCTCGAACTTGCCAGCATTAACGATGAATCAGCGGACCCGTCTGAGGGCGTCATTGAACGGCGAGCGGAGACAGGCGAACCGAACGGGACGTTGCGCGAGGCAGCCTACGATCTCGTCGACGTGCTGCGACCGCGACGGCAACTCGATGAAAGTACCGATGCGATGCGGGACGCACTGACCGCAATGACCGCGGTCGGCATAACGTCTTTCAACGACGTTTGGGTCGGAGAACTGGAATTGCAGATCTATCAGGAGATTGAGCGCACCGGCGACCTGAATATGCGTATCCTCAATTCGATTATCGATGAGGGTGTTTTCGGGAAGCACGCCGGTGAGGAACATAAACGAGTCCTGGCATCGCGGGGCGACTATGCCTCGGAGTTGATCAACAATGACAGTATCAAGATCATGGTCGATGGTGTGTTAGAGGGCGAGACGGCAGCGCTTGTCGATTCTTACATCGGCCTCGATCATGACGGTGTCCTGAATCATACCAGCGAAGAACTTCGTGAAAGAGTTAAACGCTATGATGCGATGGGCCTGCAGATTCATATGCACACGATCGGTGATGGCGCAGCACGCGCGGGTCTCGATGCTATCGAATATGCCAGGACTGAGAACGCCGGCAATACACAGAGCACCGACCTTCGGCATGCCCTCTCACACCTGGCGTTAATACACGCGGACGATATCGGCCGCTTTGCGGAACTCGATGTCTCGGCAAGCTTCACGGGCGCCTGGGCCTACCCGTCATCCTGGGTCACGGACCTGAACCTGCCCGTTCTGGGACAGGCAAGAGTTGACCGCATGTATCCCATGGGCGCCGTGCATCGGGCCGGTGGTATCGTCATCGGTGGCAGCGACTGGATTTACGGGCCGCTTGATCCGCTGGATTCCATTGAGGTTGCGATCACGCGCCAGGATCCCAACGATGCTAACGGCCCGGTCGGCAATATCCACGGCAGTATCGACCTCGCAACCGCGATCGAGGCCTATACGATCGATGCGGCCTGGGCAATGCACCAGGAAGATAAAGTCGGCTCCATCCGCGTTGGCAAGCGGGCAGATATCGTGATCCTGGACAGGAACCTGTTTGAGATTCCTGCGACGGAAATTAATGAAGCGTCTGTCCGCTACACCATTTTTGATGGGGAGATCGTTTATCGCAAGGCGGCTACAGAAGGCGGATAAAGATTGAGCAGGCGACATAAAACCGAATAGCGCAGTTGTCTCCGTAATTCAAAATGGGTTATTCTAACGCTCGGTAAACATTTTGGGAGTGGATACCGGATATGAATATCCTCGCTTTAGAAATACAAAAACAGAGCACGGCATTTGCACCTGTTGGTGATTCAGTCAATCAACCAGCGGCCGTAAGCTCGATTAAGTCGCTCATTCGAACGGTACTGGCCACACTGTGCTGCTCGTTCTTTGCAATCGGACCGGCGCATGCTCAGTCCGACGGGCCGGACGCACCGGCAGCTCCAATTCGGGTACTCCCGAGTCCTGTCATTCTTCCTCCCGGAACCTACCAGGGTATCTGGCGAGACGAAGACGGACTGACTGGTGAGTGGCACGCCGAGCTCGACATAGACGATACGTCTATCAAGGGGAGAGTTAAGCTCTACGGCGTGGAGGACTACTCGGGCGACAAGATACGCGGAAAAACTGTGGAGAACGACGACGGTACGCTGGGTGTTGAGTTCAAGACCAGGGACGGAAAGTGGAAATCGAAAGGCATTTTCGATGGTCAATTGTTGATGGGCACCTATAACTACGAATATCCAACACGACGAGGCAAGAAGTTGATCCGGGGCGAGTGGGCAGCGCAAATGGTGCCTGATTCCTAGGTCAGTGCGGTTCAGACAGACCCATTGCCGACACAAGACTGCAAAAGTGCCGGATTTATAAATGGTGGCAGGTCACTGCTGTCCCGCAATACCCTGTCTCATGGCCCTGTGATTTGGCATTGATGTAATGATCGGCATTTCTTGCTGATTTGAAACTTCGCCCGCTAGGCGGGCTCCTACAGTTCTAATTAGCAATGTAGGAGCCCGCCCAGCGGGCGATTGCGGGGTTCTGCGGCAATCCGATATTTTATCTTGTAACCGATTTTGAATTTATCGAACAGCAGTGACCTGACACGTATCGACAAGCAGATCAGCGCGGTTCAGACAGACCCATTGCCTGTACAACCAGTCGGGCAAGTTCATCCTGCAATTCAGCGACAAGGCCCCCTACTCTCGGCTCATCGATGAGATTGTGCATCTCATACGGATCTTCCTGTAAATCGTAAAGCTCCTGTTCATCGGGATGCTGTATCCAGTGAATCAGCTTATACCGGTCCGTTCGGACTGCCCGATAGTCCATATCCATGAGCCAGGGCCGGGGGTTTTCATGAGTGTAAAATTCGATGAGAACGGATTCTCGCCAGTCAGTGGCATCGCCTTCAAGGAGCGGCACCAGTGAGCGGCCCTGAATATGATCACCAATTTCTGCACCACCGACATCGAGAACGGTCGGTGCAATGTCGATGGACAGCGCAAGCCCCTCGACACTGCTTCCCGCGGTCGCGAGTGGTGGGTAGCGCAGCAACAACGGCAGGCGCACCGATTCTTCGTAAGGTAGTCGCCGTTCCTGGCTGAGCCAGTGTTCGCCAAAGAAAAAACCGTTATCACTCGTGAACATGATCATGGTGTTGTCGAGTTCGTTATTTTCCTCCAGGGTCGCCATCAAACGCCCGAGGCTTTCGTCAACGGAGAGCACCATCTCAGCCCGTCGACGAATGGTTTCCTCCGAAGTGCCGAGGTCGAGCATGAAAGAAAACTCTTTCGCCATCGCAGGCGAGTCGCGCAGACTCAAACTTCTGCGTAAAGCCGGTTTGTCCTCCAGTGCGTTGGCCGACATGACAACGTTGGGTTGTCGTGGATAGATTTTCTCTTCATACAAACCACGGTGCCGCGGTGCCGGGATATAGGCGCGCGGGTAATCCGGATCCACAGAACCATCGTCATACTGGCGCGCATCCGGATGTACGGCTTTGTGCCCGATGTAGAGCATGAACGGGGCGTCACGTTCGCTGTTAATGAAGTCAACGGCCCGGTCCGTCAGCAAGTCAGTAATATAGCCTTCCACCCGGTGCAGTCGACCACCCTCGAAAATATCCGGGTCAACCGTTCTCCCCTGCCCCGGAATGGCTGCCCAATAGTCGAATCCCGGGCGCGGCGTTGGGTCATTGCCCATATGCCACTTACCGAGAAAACCGGTTTCGTAACCGGCCGCCTGCATGGCTTGCGGAAATGTACTTAGCTGGTGGCTCAGACGATTGCGTGCAACGTTGTCAATGATGCCGTGCCGTGACGGATATTGCCCCGTCATGATGCTGGCCCGGTT
>CAYOHF010000137.1:0-8313 GCA_964403695.1 uncultured Woeseiaceae bacterium
ACGACAGCAGCGCCTGGCAAACTTTGGTCAGTTTAAGGAAAATTAGCCTGGACCGGACCGCCCCCAAAAGCGGGCAAATGTATGACATTCAATTCTGAAGTTCTGCTTACGCGACTCCGAACCATGACATCCGGTGACCCGCCGCTACGCTGGTTGGTCGCATTTAGTGGCGGAATCGATTCGACCGTTCTTTTGCATGCCCTTGAACGTTGTTGTGAGCAGTTTGAGCAGCCAGTAATCGCCGTGCATATTGACCATGGGTTGCAGCGCGACTCGATAAATTGGGACGTTCATTGTCAGCAGTTCGCCGAAGACCTGGGCGTGCAGTATTTGAGCCGCGCAGTTGTCGTCGCGGATGACGCGGGCGGCGGACCCGAAGCTGCTGCCCGGCAGGCGCGTTATGCGGCGCTGCACCAGTTAGTGCAGCGGGGCGATTGTCTTTTGAGCGCCCATCATGAAGACGACCAGGCCGAGACGCTTTTATTGAACCTTATGCGTGGCAGCGGGTTTGCCGGGATGGCGGGCATTGGTTCGGTACAAAACTTTTCGCAGGGTCGCTTGTTGCGGCCAATGCTTGGCATCCCGACTGCAGCTATTGAAGCCTATGCTGCGCGGAACACACTTTCATGGATAGACGATCCGTCGAATTCTGATACCCGCTTCGACAGGAATTTTCTGCGCAAGGAAATCCTGCCCAGGCTGGCATCGCGCTGGCCGGCAGTGTCTGCGCGGCTAAAGCAAAGTGCGGACCTGGCGGGTGAAGGAAGTGAGTTGCTGAATGACCTTGCTGATCTGGATCTGGAAAATATTGGCAGTTCGGATCGTCTGACTATAAGCGGTCTGAAAAACCTTTCGATGCCACGTCAGCGCAACGTCCTGCGTCGAGCAATTCGCTGTAGTGGTTTGCCGCCGGCACCGGCAACCAGGCTTTATCAGGCCGTCCATGAACTCATCCCTGCACGCCAGGACGCGCAGCCTTTCGTGACCTGGCCTGGCGCTGAGTTGCGTCGTTACAGGGATCATTTGTACGTTCTTGCACCAATGCCTGCAGCACTGAATGCAGCGGGCGGGATTCTGTTGCCGACCGGTGAGGTGCAGCAGCTTGGCGCGGGAATGGGCGCTTTGACTTTGAACGAGGGCAGTACGAGTGGCATCGATCCGCAACTGGCAGAGCAGGGACTTCAGGTGCGATACCGGCAGGGTGGCGAAGAAATCCGGCTTGCGGGGCACGACTTTACGCACAAGCTCAAGAAATTATTGCAACAGGAGGGCATTCTGCCGTGGATGCGCTCGCGTTTGCCTTTATTGTATGCAAACGATCGCCTGGTCGCTGTTGCCGATTTGTGGGTTGCAGCCGACTGTGTATCGACTGAGGGGTACGCAGTGAGCTGGCACGAACGTCCTGCGATTTTTGCATAGATCTTGCGGGCGATTGGTGATCTGTATTGTTATGGTAGCAGTGTTCTGTTAGCTTCTAACACCGTCTTTAATCAAACGACGGGTCTTGATCAGGAGCGGGAAAAACACATTCCCTGGCTCCTTCCGGGTTGGATTAGAATCACGTTCGTGCCATAGCCATAGAGCAACTGGTCGCGGATTCGTGTTTTTATTCTGACCCGTTATTGTTTCCCGCTGTTTTAAATAATTGGTCTTTTACATGACATCGTATGTTTTTATTACCGGCGGCGTAGTGTCATCGCTTGGCAAGGGGATTACGTCAGCGTGTCTCGGTGCCATTCTGGAATCGCGCGGACTGTCCATCAGCATGATGAAGCTCGATCCCTACATCAACGTTGATCCAGGCACGATGAGCCCGTTTCAGCATGGCGAGGTTTTCGTCACCGAAGATGGTACCGAGGCAGATCTTGATCTGGGTCACTACGAGCGTTTCGTCCGCACTACCACCGGGCGGCACAGCAATTTCACCACCGGGCGCATTTACGAGAGTGTGATCGGCAAGGAGCGGCGCGGCGACTACCTGGGAGCGACTGTGCAGGTTATTCCGCATATCACCGATGAGATCAAGCAGAGCGTCAAACGCGGCGCCGGTAATGCCGATATTTGCCTGGTGGAAATCGGTGGTACCGTCGGTGATATCGAGTCATTGCCGTTTCTCGAGGCGATACGCCAGATGGGCGTCGAAATGGGTCGCGATAAGGTTGTCTATGTACACCTGACGCTGGTGCCATACATTGCGACCTCAGCCGAGATTAAGACCAAGCCAACGCAGCACTCGGTGAAAGAGCTTCGCTCAATCGGTATTCAGCCGGATATCCTGGTCTGCCGCTCCGAAAAGGTTTTGCCAGCGGAGCAACGGCGCAAGATAGCGTTGTTTACCAACGTACCGGAAAAGGCGGTCATATCGGCCTATGATGTGGACGACCTGTACAAGATTCCGGAACTGATGCAGGGCCAGGGACTGGGCGATATCGTCGCTGACCAGTTACGGCTTGATCTGCCGCCTGCTGATCTCAGTGAATGGCGCGCCATTGTTGAGGCAAAGAAGAATCCGCAAGCCGAAGTGAATGTTGCCATGGTCGGCAAATATGTCGATCTGCGTGATGCCTACATTTCCCTGAGCGAGGCGCTGCTGCACGGCGGAATCCACACCCGGACCCGCGTCAATATTCATTACTTCGAGTCACAGGAAATCGAGCGCGACGGTGCCGATTGCCTGAGTGAAATGGACGGCATTGTTGTGCCTGGAGGCTTCGGTGATCGTGGTGTTGAAGGCAAAATCAACGCGGTGCGTTATGCGCGCGAGAATAAGGTGCCATATCTCGGTATATGCCTTGGCATGCAGGTGGCAGTTATTGAAGCTGCGCGCAACATGGCGGGGCTGGAAGGGGCCCACAGCACCGAATTCGTGCGTGGTACGCCACATCCGGTGATCGCTTTAATCACGGAATGGGAGACCAGTGCCGGAGAGCGGGAACAGCGCGATGAGGCGTCTGATATGGGCGGTACCATGCGACTTGGTGCGCAGTCTGTGCAGTTGCAGGAGGGGTCACTGGCGGCGTCTGTCTATGGCACTACAGAAATTTCCGAACGGCACCGACACCGTTACGAAGTCAATAACCTGTACCGTGAGCGCTTGGAAAATGCCGGTATCCGTTTCAGCGGGCTGTCTGTTGATGACCTGGTGGAAATGATCGAGATTCCGGACCACCCCTGGTTCATGGCCAGCCAGTTTCACCCGGAATTCAAGTCGAATCCGCGAGACGGTCATCCGCTGTTTACCAGCTTTATCAGTGCGACCCGGCAACACAGCAGCGGCGAACTGCCGCAAGTTGCCGAAGCATGAATCTCGTCGGTTTCGAGGTTGGCGCGGACCAGCCGTTTTTCCTGATTGCCGGCACCTGCGTGGTGGAAAGCGAGGCGAACGCCATCGACACGGCCGGCACGCTCAAGGAAATTACCGCGGAGCTTGGTATACCGTTCATCTACAAATCGTCTTTTGACAAGGCCAATCGCAGTTCTCGCGATGGATTTCGCGGGCCCGGAATGGAAGAGGGATTGCGCATATTGTCAGAGGTGAAGCGCCAGCTAGGAGTGCCTATCCTGACCGACGTCCATGAGGACACACCGCTGGATGAAGTTATCGAGGTGGCAGACGTCCTGCAAACACCGGCATTCCTGTGTCGTCAGACAAACTACATTTTAAATGTCGCTAACGCCGGCAAACCGGTCAACATAAAAAAAGGCCAGTTCCTGTCACCCTGGGAAATGCAAAACGTGGTCGACAAAGCCAAATCCACCGGAAATGAGGACATCATGGTCTGTGAACGTGGATTTTCTTTTGGCTATAACAACCTGGTTTCCGATATGCGCAGCCTTGCTGTGTTGCGCGGTACCGGATGTCCGGTCGTATTTGATGCCACACACTCGGTGCAGCTACCGGGGGGCAAGGGCAGTTCATCTGGCGGGCAACGCGAATTTATCCCGGTCCTCGCCAGGGCGGCGACGGCAGCAGGCGTTGCAGGCATTTTCATGGAAACGCACCAGGATCCGGAAGTTGCCCTAAGCGACGGACCGAATGCGTGGCCGCTTGATAAGATGTACGCGTTGCTGGAGACCTTGCTCGCGATCGATGCAAGCGTCAAAAAAGAAGACTTTCTCGAGGCGGAGTACGGTCTGGGCGTCTGATTGCTAAAGCTGGCGCCAGTAATAATCATTCGCGGCTAAAGCCGCTCCCATATTCTTGCGAAGATCCTGTGGGAACGGCTTTGGCCGCGAATAGACCAGGCATTAACGACATTCATGTGGAGTCCGCCGAGCGGGCTAAACCTCAACGGAACACAAATGACCAAGATTACTAACATCCACGCCAGAGAAATTCTCGACTCCCGCGGCAATCCAACCATCGAAGCTGAACTTCGACTCGAAGATGGCTCCGCGGCGCGAGCCGCAGTACCTTCAGGCGCGTCAACCGGCACCCGTGAGGCGGTTGAACTCCGCGATGGCGACAAGTCCCGCTATCTGGGCAAAGGCGTGCGGCAGGCAGTTGCCAACGTCAACGGGGAATTAAGAGACGCATTGCTGGCTGATAGCTTCGCTGACCAGCGCGCGCTCGATGAAAAAATGATTGCGATCGATGGCAGCGAGAATAAAAGCAGGCTCGGTGCCAACGCGCTGCTCGCCATATCTCTTGCCTTTGCCAAAGCGCAGGCGAATTCAGCCGGTCTGTCTCTTTTCCGCACGCTGGGCGACAGTACAACAATGCCCGTACCGATGATGAACATCATTAACGGTGGCGCGCATGCCGACAACAGTGTGGATATTCAGGAATTCATGATTCTGCCAGTGGGCGCGCCAAACTTCGCCGAAGCACTCCGCTATGGCGCAGAAATCTTTCATGCCCTGAAAAGCGTACTGAGCAGCAAGGGTATGAATACGGCAGTGGGCGACGAAGGCGGCTTTGCGCCGGATTTGCCATCGAACAAGGCGGCGCTGGACACGATCGCATTGGCAATCGAGCAGGTTGGATTTACGCCCGGTAACGAGATATTGCTGGGCCTTGATGTCGCAAGTTCCGAATTCTACGAAAATGGTCGCTACAACCTGGCGTCCGAGGGCAGGGATTTCGACGCTGCGGGATTTTGTGACTTCCTGGCAGATCTGGCAGACGCCTATCCGATCATCACCATCGAAGATGGCATGGATGAGGGTGACTGGGACGGCTGGCAGCTCCTGACAGAGCGTATCGGTGATCGCGTCCAGCTGGTTGGCGATGATCTGTTCGTTACCAATACACAGATCATCAGTCGTGGAATTGAGCAAAAGATTGCAAATTCAGTATTGATAAAACCTAACCAAATCGGTACCTTATCGGAATCTCTTGATGCAATTACTTTATCGGTGGAAGCAGGGTTCAGTGCAGTCGTGTCGCACCGCTCCGGTGAGACCTGTGACAGTACAATTGCAGACATTGCGGTAGGCACGGAAGCGACGCAGATCAAGACCGGGTCATTGTCACGGTCGGATCGCATCGCCAAGTACAACCAGCTGTTGCGCATCGAAGAGGAATTGGGCGAGACGGCAAAATTCGCGGGGCGCGGTGCTTTTTCAGTACCGGCACCGGCGTGAGAGTCATTGGGGTCTGAATTTTGGGTATTCGTTGGATATTGGTCATGTTGGTAATTGCCGGACTTGCCATGCAAGGTAAGCTTTGGCTGACTGACGATGGCTTTCGCAAAACCCGTGATCTGCGCCTGGCAGTCGCCAACCAGAGTGAACAGAACCAGGCACTAAGAGATCGCAATGTAGCCCTGGAGGCTGAGGTCGTAAATCTCAAGAACGGTAAAGAGGCTGCCGAGGAGAGAGCCCGCACGGATCTTGGCATGATCGGCAAATCCGAGACCTTTTATCAGGTCGTTCCCAGCAGCGGTGACAAATTGGTCGCCCGTGTCCCAAAACGCTGACTTTTTCCTGCCTGATTGGCAACGCGTTTATGGTGGTCCCATTTTTCAGGGGCTTATCAAACAATCTACAAGTGACTTCAATGTTACGGAGATGCTTGGTTACGCTTTGAGCGGCGCTGGCGAGCACGATTTTCTGTGGATCGAAAAAGAAGGCGTGAATACGGCCTGGGTCTCTGCAAAGCTCGCCGCTCATGCCGGTGTTCGTGAGGTAGATGTTGGCTACTCCGGCATGAAAGACCGCCAGGCGATTACCCGGCAGTGGTTCAGTATCAGGCGCCCAACGGGCGCCGGGTCCGCCTGGGAGAATTTCAGCGAACCGGGCGTAACCATTCTTGAGCAGACCCGGCATGAAAAAAAACTGCGGCGTGGGGCCCACAACGGTAACCATTTCAGAATAGCAATCCGTGAGATGCACGCGGCAGCAGACGCGATCATTGAACGTCTGGAATCAATTCGTCAGGGTGGCGTACCTAACTACTTTGGCGAACAG
Organism: uncultured Woeseiaceae bacterium; assembly: GCA_964403695.1. Lineage (GTDB taxonomy): Bacteria > Pseudomonadota > Gammaproteobacteria > Steroidobacterales > Woeseiaceae > SZUA-117. Next base: position 6,412 of record CAYOHF010000137.1, read on the forward strand.
CGTTTCGGTCGCGGCGGAAATAATCTGGCACTTGCCAGTGCTCTGTTTACCGGTCGACGCCTGAAAAGAAACAAACGCAGTTTCGCCTTGTCTGCCGCGCGTGCGTATATTTTCAACCATATTCTGCAATCCCGTATACGTGATGCCAGCTGGAATACTGCGGTACCTGGTGAAGCGCTGAACCTCGAGGGCACAGGGAGTGTATTTGTCGAGGACGAAATTAACGAGGAATTGCAGGCGCGGCTTCTGAGTCTTGATATCCATCCAACAGGCGTATTGTGGGGCAGCGGCGAGCTAATATCTCGTGACGCGGCGGCAAAGATCGATGCGACTATAGCTCAGCAGTTCGAATCGTTGAGTCACGGTCTGCAGCAGCAAAAGGTAAAGCAAGCGAGAAGAGCACTGAGGCTTGCTGTCCACGACCTGAAGTGGGAACTGGAAGACGATACGCTTTGGCTCGATTTTTGGTTGACCAGCGGGGGCTTCGCTACTTCTGTATTGCGGGAAATTGCGACTCAGGCAAAGGGGACCGATACATGACAATTTATCCGACCCGATTGCTCGATGCGATAGTAATAACGGTGTCAATCTGCCGGAGCGTGAGTTGAAATCTCGATTACCGCGTATGGTGGTCGTCGCAGCGCTGGTAACTGCGGCTGTCGTTATCGGTCATTTGTTGCCAGGGCTTAACGCAACAGAAATTGATCATGAGATTCGCAATGCGCTGCATGTCATAGGCTTCGCGCTCGTCGCCGCTGTTATTTTTGAATCGTTGCGAATGACCGCAGTAAAAGCTGCGTTGATAACCCTGGTGCTTGTTGCAACACTTGGTGCATTGGCAGAGTTCACGCAGAAGTTCGGCGGCAAAGAAATCGATCTGCAGGACCTGTACCGGGATATCGCGGGTGCAATGATTTATTTGTGTGCGCGTACGATGTGGATATGGACAAATACAAAGAGACGCTCCCCGGCTGTACATTTCTTCGCGCGACTGGCGTCTATCGTGCTAGGCATTTTGTTAATCGTACCGCTGGGCTACTGGATCTCCGTCAACGCGAAAATTGCTGCGCAAATTCCAACCATTCTCGACTTTGATGGTCGCTGGGATTCGTACCTGTATGAACCCATCGATGCGGAAGTAAGCCTGGTTGAGTCAGATTTGGATGCCGATGAATATTCAGGTTCGTCTGCTGAATTACTCCTGCTACGCAGGAGCTGGAGTGGACTCAGAATCGCACCGGTCGTGTCCGACTGGTCGTCCTATGAGTTTCTTACCATGCGAGCCGCTATTGTTGGCGGTTACGATAGCAAAGTCGTTGTGCATATAAGCGACGGTGAACATCCCGGCTATCGCATTCAACATCTTGTGGGCGCCCGTGACGTCGGCACGCAATCTTCACTCATTCGGTTTCCACTGCGCGGCGTTGTGGATATTGCTGGTCGTCCGGACCTCGATCCAGCGAATATCACTGCTGTTTACATAATCGGTAAGAGCAAACGCAAAGGCAAAGACAAAAGTGGAGAAACGCGAATGTTTCTGGACGATATAAGGCTTGAATAGCGGTGCGCCTCGTTGTGAAAAAGGAAATTGATTGTCGGATCATTTTACAAATTTAGTTGCTCACACGAATCACTCAACCCGCCAAAAATTTGCTAGTCTTGAGGCACGACAACGCCGGATAGGCGGACAAAAAATTTGCAGCTTATTTTGAAATTAAGATGCAAATGAGAGGAGAGGAAAATGGAGAGTGCCTGGATAAAGGTTTTTGTCCTGACATTGACGCAATGCATGGCGCCGGCCGGGAAAATGGTTTGCCAGATGGATACGGTACAGTATCAGTTCATAGTGGAAGATGATTGCAATCGCGCATTGGCACAAATGATGGATGTTGCTGCTGGCGC